>JBKPNJ010000017.1:0-33062 GCA_046732575.1 Actinomycetota bacterium | reverse complement strand
CCGACGAGCGCGGCTCGCGTCGATGCGGCTCGCAGACGCGTGCCGGCACGAGGGCGAAGAGGAGTCCCGGTCAGGTCAGCGTCCCTCGAAGCTCGGTGTGGTCTTGGCCAGGAACGCCTCGACAGCGCCGAGATGATCCCGAGTGCCACCGGTGAGGTGCATCATGTCCGCTTCGTACTCGAGCGACGCCTCGAGTGAGTGCGTCGCGGCGAACCCGAGTGACCGGCGCAGCGCCCCGTACGCGACGGTCGGCCCGGCGGCCAGCCGCGCGGCGAGCGCCGCCGTCTCGCCGGCCAGATCGGCCGCCGGGACCACCCGCGTCGCCAGGCCCAGCGTGAACGCCTCGGCCGCCGGCACCGTGCGGGGCAGCATCAGCAGCTCCACCGCCTTGGCGTACCCGACCAGCCGGGGGAGCGTCCAGGAGCCGCCCGTGTCACAGGACAGGCCGACCGAGGCGAACGCCAGGTTGAAACCGGCGCTGTCGGCCACCAGCCGCAGGTCGCAGGCGAACGCAATGCATGCGCCGGCGCCGGCCGCCACTCCGTTGACCGCTGCGACGACCGGTTTGGCCATGGTCGCGAGCGTCGAGCAGATGGGCGCGTAGTGCTCGCGCACCGTCGACCGGAGCCCGTCCGGGTCGTCGCTGAGCCTGGCCATGTGCTCGCGCAGGTCCTGGCCGACGCAGAACGCCCGACCGGTGCCGGTTATCACCACGCAACGAACGCCGTCGTCGCCGCCGGCGGCCTGGACCGCGTCGCGCAGCGCGACCTTGGTCTCGGTATCCAGGCTGTTCATCGCGTCGGGGCGGTTCAGGGTGATAGTGGCCACGGCGCCTGCGACGTCGACCAGCACCGGCTCGCTCATTGCGTCACTCCGTTCGTGGCGAGGCAGGAATCGACGAAGCGACGGGCTGCCGGCAGCAGCCTGCCCGCCTCGGCATCGAAGAATGCGGCGGCACGCTCGCCGGGCCATTCCTCGGGCAGCAGCTCCCTCGGCAGGCTGGGATCCCGGAACAGGAACTTCCGCCACTCGTGCACGAGCTCACTGCGCACGGCGAACGCCAGCTCGTCATCCGGGCGCCTCCCGGCGCGGGCGACGATCCTGTCGGCGTCGTGCTGCCAGGCACGGTAGGCGTCCGCCAGCCCGGACAGGTCCCAGGTGGACGAGACGAACTCGCCGGCGTCACCGTCGAGCTCGCAGGAGAACCGGCGTGCGCCGACGTGGTCCGCCGCGAGCAGCGGGCCGACCTCGTCGGAGGGGTACGCAGCGACCCAGGTGTGCTCGTCCAGCGGCGCGTAACCGAGGAACGTCAGCCCCGCCCGCACCCGATCGCGCGCTCCGCGTTCACCCACGCGCTCCAAGACGAGCAGGTGCCAGGAGTCGTCCCAACCGGCTGCGCCTGTCCGGTAGATCCGGACGGCCGCCTCGTCCAGCCGCCGAGTGGCCCGGTCGGTGAGCTCGTACCCGGGGCCCGTGACGGTCGGCACCGGACGCAGCCAGCCCTGCCGGACCATGCGCGAGACCGACGTGCGGACCGCCGCAGCTGTGACACCCAGCGGGGCCAGCAGCCGGACCAGCGCGGCGACGGGCGCCTGCCCGCCCCGGGCGCGCAGATGGTCACCGTAGAGGTCGAACAGCGCGGACCTGGCGTTCACGGATCGAGTCTGCCGCACCAGGTGGGGCGTAAGCGGCCACGGCGGGGCAAAAGGTTTCAACGTTTCCGGCTGCCGTCCGGGTGCGGGATACTAGTGCGAACCCGCGCGTACGCGCCGGCGCCTGCCCCGTGGCAGCGGTGGCAGGCGCTCGGCAATAGGAACGCCAGACACAAGGAAGAGGTGCGCCCATGGCGGCGATGAAGCCGCGGACAGGCGATGGTCCGCTCGAGGTCACCAAGGAGGGCCGCGGATACGTCATGCGCGTCCCGCTGGAGGGTGGCGGGCGGCTCGTTGTCGAGCTGAACGTCGACGAGGTCAACGCGCTCAGCAGTGCGCTCGCGGAGCACGCCACGTAAAGCGTTCTCTTCCCACATCTGAGAACGGACGGCCCCGGCCGCGCGAAGCGGCCGGGGCCCTCCCGTGTCCGGTGGTCCCAGGGCCGACCCGTACGGAGGGTCCCGAGCCTACGGAGGTATGACGAGTCAGAGCTTGCGGGCCAGCAGCAGACCGTCGCCGACCGGGAGCAGCAGCGGCAGCACACGGTCGTCGGCGGCCACGGTCCGGCCGAGCTCGCGGATCGCCACGGTCTCCGGGTCTCGCTGCGCCGGGTCCGCGACCCGGTCGTGCCACAGGGCGTTGTCGAACGCGACGACTCCGCCGGGGCGCAGCAACCGAAGCGCCGCCAGGAAGTAGTCTCCGTACTCCCGCTTGTCCCCGTCACAGAAGACGATGTCGTAGTGCCCGTCGGTCAGCCGCGGCAGCACCTCGAGCGCGGCCCCGGCAATGAGGCGGAAGCGCTGCGGCGGGATCCCCGCGTCGAGAAACGACTCCCGGGCCAGCCGCTGGTGCTCGACCTCGAGATCGACGGTGGTCAGCACTCCGTCGTCGCGCATGCCGCGCAGCAGCCAGACGCCGGACGCTCCGGTCCCGGTGCCGACCTCCACCACCGACCGGGCATCGAGCGTCGACGCAAGGAAGCGCAGCGTCGCGCCGCCGCCCGGCGCGATCGGCGCGACCCCCACCTCCTCGGCGCGTGCCCGCGCCGCCGACAGCACCTCGTCCTCGGCGACGAACTCCTCCGCGTATGCCCACGTAGCGGGCTTGAGTCCGGTGGCGATGGCGGCCTCCGTGGATCTGCCACCGGCGCGAGGACGGTGGTCTGGTGCGAGCGTCTGCGCGAGAGCCTAGCCGCAAGCCCGGGCCGCGCGTCACCCCGCGTCGGTCGAGGAACCTCCCGCAGTGACCACTCGTTGTTCCCCCGGGTACCCCCTCGACGGACCTGGCAGACTAGGAGCACCAGCCGCTCATGCTTGACATGGTCGACACCTCGTGGGGAGGCGCCGTCGTGGAGCAACAGCCACCTGAATGGGTGGCGCCGTCGTGGGACGAGATCGTCCGCACCCACTCCGCACGCGTCTACCGGCTGGCCTACCGGCTGACCGGCAACCCGCACGACGCCGAGGATCTCACTCAGGACGTGTTCGTCCGGGTCTTCCGCTCGTTGCACAGCTACACACCCGGCACGTTCGAGGGCTGGCTGCACCGGATCACGACGAACCTGTTCCTCGACGGTGCCAGGCGCAAGCAGAAGATCCGCTTCGACGGCTTCGCCGACGACGCACACGACCGACTGCCCGGCCGCGAGCAGGCGCCGGAGCGCCGCTACGACGACCAGCACTTCGATGACGACGTGTCGGTCGCGCTGGCCTCACTCCCTCCGGAATTCCGGGTGGCTGTGGTGCTCTGCGATATCGAGGGCTACTCGTACGAGGAGATCGCGGCCACCCTCGGCATCAAGCTCGGAACGGTGAGGTCGCGGATCCACCGCGGCCGCACTCTGTTGCGAAAGGCGCTGGCGCACCGAGCGCCGCACGACGACCGCTCCAGGTTCGGCGGGCCGCTCGACGCTCCGGTGCCCGATCGGTCCATCACCAAGCGAGTCTCGACCCAGGCGTCGGCGATCCTTCGCACGCCCAAGCACGGGCGTCCCATGCCGGGACAGGTGTGATGACCCACCTCGGCGAACGCGTCGCAGCTCTGGTCGACGGCGAGCTGGACCACGATGCCCGCGACCGCGCGGTGGCACACCTGGTCCGGTGTCAGGAGTGTCGGAGCGCGGTCGACGAGCAGCGCCGGTTGAAGTCGCGGATCCGCGAGCTCTCGGTCACCGAGCCGTCGGCCGCGCTGCTGTCGACGCTGTTCGAGATCGGGCTGCCCCCGGCCGCGTATCCCGCCGAGTCAGCCGGCCATCGTCAGCGCCTGGAATCGGTCGCAGCGATGTCGCTGCCCTTCCGCAGCCATCTCGACCCCCGGCTCAGCGCCGTCGACCTGCTCGCCGACAGGTCGATCGCGCATGATCGGCGGACCACCGACCGTCGGCGTCGAGCCGGCCTGGTGATGGCAGGGGCAGGATCGGTCAGCGCAGCCGTTCTCGGCCTGTCGTACGCGCTGGGAGGCGGAGCATCGCAGGGTCCGTCGCCGGAACCGGTCGCACCGCCGGTCGGGCAGTTCTCGGCGGAGTTCGCCGGCAGCAACGACGGGCTGCCGTTCTCCGACCCGGCGGTCGACGCGTACTCGGTGTCATGGCGTACCGGCGCCGGTGGCGGCCACCGGTGAGTCGGCGTTGTTAGCCGATCCCTCGACCTTCCGTCAGATATCCCTGTGTCGTCGTCGGACCGGCATGCATCGGCTCGGCGCGTTGTCTCTCGTTCTCGGCGCGCTCGGAGCTCTGGTGTTGCTCGGCTCGACGCGTCCGGCCTCGGCGCACGGGCTCCCCGGGGGTGTCGACGACGACAGAGCCGCCGTGCGCCTGTTGCAGCGCGCGGTCGTGGCGCCGCACACTGTGTCGTTCTCCGGTACGCGGCTGGTGTCGGCGTGGGAGCCGGACAAAGCCGTCACGGTGCTGCTGGACGTGGACCATGTCTACGGCCAGGGCACGACGGTACGGGTGCGCGCCGGCGGTGATGCCCGCTGGGTGGCGACATTCATCCGGGACGACGCCACCGGCGACTGTTGCCTGCAGGGGCTGCGGTCCAGCTCGCTGGTCCTGCTGATCGACAACTTCTCGGTGACGGCGGCTGGATCGGGGCGAGTGGCCGGTCGGCCGGCGGAGGTCGTGGCGGTACGCCGCGGCGATACGCCTGCGGCCCGACTGTGGATCGACCGGAGGACGGGGCTGCTGCTGCGCAGCGAGGTCTACGACGGCAACGGTCGGCTGGCCCGGGCGAGCGTCTACATCGACCTGCGCGTTGAGCGGCATGCGTTCCTCGAGCACCTACCTCCGATGCTTGCCACACCCGGGGCGATCGCGATCTCCACCAGCTCGATACCACAACTGGAGGCCACCGGGTTCAGCTGCCCGAGGCGCTTGCCACTGGGGTTCAGCCTGGTCGGCCTCGACCGGATGCGCGACGGTCTCGGCACGCTTCACACGACCTACTCGAACGGTCTGTCGACCGTGTCGGTGTTCGAGCAGCGGGGATCGCTCGACGCGCGGTCCCTCTCCGGTTTCGAGCCCGATGCGGTCGGAGGCCGCGATGTCTACGTGCGCTACGGGCTCCCCACCTACGTCTCGTGGGCCGCGCGGGGCACCGTGTTCACAATGGTGACGGATGCACCGGCCGACTCGATCGAGCAGATCATGGCCGTCTACCCGCCGGGTACGGACGATGACCCAGGCGGTTTCTGGGCCAGACTGTGGCGTGGTCTCGGCCGGCTCGTCGCCAGCGCGTCGCCGCTGGCGCTGCGATCAGGTTGAGTCGGGGTCGTAGGGGGGTCGTTCACCGACGAGCAATGGACGATGACCGGGCCGTACCGGCACCTCGTCGTCGTCGTCCATCACGTCGAGAACGTGCTTCTTGACCAGCGCACGCGGGTTGAGATCGTTCAGATCGAGGTCGGCGAACTCAGGACCGAGCTCGTTGCTGAGCTCGCTCCTGGCGTTGGCCGCCATCTTCCGGACCGTGCGCACCATCCGCCCGGCCTGCTTGGCGAACTCCGGCAGCTTGTCCGGCCCGAAGATGAAAAGGGCCGCGATGACCAGGACCATGAGCTCGGGTAGGCCGACATCGAACATCGTCACTCCCGTCTCCGGATGGTGCCCTGGGACCCGACCCGCGGCTCGCCGCGCAGGTCGCCTGGTGTGATCCCGACGTCTTCTCGAGGACTCAAATCTACCGCGAGTGGGCCCGACCCGTCTGTCCCGGCGTCGGATTCGACGGCCGCCACACCCGCCGTCGGTGCCCGGCTAGCGGCTGACGGCGGGGCTGAGGCCGAGCTGCATGCCGGCGAGGCCGCGGCCGCGGCCTGACAATGTGGCGGCCAGACCACGCAGGGCGCTCGCGGCCGGGCCGTCGTCATCCGTGCCGGACAACGGCCGGCCGTCGTCCCCGCCGACCCGGAGCCGTTCATCGATCGGGACCTGAGCCAGCACCGGGACGTCATACCCGAACCGCCGGGTCAGCGTGTCGGCCACCCGCTGACCTCCGCCGGTGCCGAAGATCTCGATCCGGTGTTCCGGGCCGCAGTGCGGACAGGTGAGGTAAGCCATGTTCTCCACGATGCCCGCGACCCGCTGGTTCATCATGGAGGCGATCGTGCCGGCACGTTCGGCAACCTCGGCGGCAGCTGCCTGCGGTGTCGTGACAACGACGACCTCGGCGTTGGCCAGGTGCTGTCCGGTCGATATCGCCATGTCGCCGGTGCCCGGCGGCAGGTCGAGCAGGAGCACGTCGAGGTCGCCCCAGTAGACGTCGCTGAGCATCTGGACGAGGGCCCGGTCCAGCATCGGTCCGCGCCATGCCACCACCTGGTCCCGGCGGGGTTTCAGCATGCCGATCGAGATGACCTGCAGTCCGAGGACCGGTACCGGCATGATCATGTCCTCGACCTGAGTCGGGCGCACGTCGGCGACGCCGAGCATCGCGGGCACCGAGTGGCCGTAGACGTCGGCGTCGACGATGCCGACCTTCAGGCCACGCGCGGCCATCGCCACCGCGAGGTTGACCGTGACCGACGACTTTCCGACGCCTCCCTTTCCGGAAGCGACCGCGAACACCTTGGTCAGGCTGTCCGGGCGCGAGAAGGGGATCTCCCGCTGGCCGCGGCTGCCCCGAAGCGTGGTCTGGAGCTCCTGACGCTGCTCGGCGGACATCACGTCGAGCACGACATCGACGGCGCTGATCCCCCGCACGGCACCGACCGCGGCGGTGACCTCGCGGGTGATCGTCTCCCTCATCGGGCACCCGGCCACGGTCAGCAGCACCTCGACCCGGGCGATCCCGTCGGCGCCGACATCGGCGGAGCGGACCATGCCGAGCTCGGTGATGGGACGCTTGATCTCAGGGTCGTTGACGGTGGCCAGTGCGGCCCGCACCTGCTCGATCACCGGGGTCGTCGGGGTCGTGGTCATGGGTCGATGCTACGCGGCGGCGCACGGTGTCCCCGGAGCGGTGGAACCGCCCCTGCACCGGCACGCTCGCCGTGGGTCTCCACTGGCGTCACCCGGAGTCGTCGCCGCCGGGACCGCCGTGGTCCACGCGCTCCTCGAGCTCGGTGAGCAGGGTGCGGAGCTCTGAGCGCAGGTAGTCGCGGGTGGCGACCTCACCGAGAGCCAGCCGCAGGGACGCCATCTCCCGGGCGAGGAACTCCATGTCGGCGTGAGCCCGGGCGTTGGTCTCGCGGTCCTGCTCGAGGTTCACCCGGTCGCGGCCCTCCTGGCGGTTCTGGGCGAGCAGGATCAAGGGAGCGGCGTACGACGCCTGCAGGCTGAGGATCAGCGTCAAGAAGATGAACGGGTAGGGGTCGAAGTTGAGGTCGGAAGGGCCGAAGACGTTCCAGCTCACCCAGCCGACGATCACCACCGTCATGTAGACCAGGAACCTGCTGGTGCCGATGAACCGGGCGATCCGTTCCGACATCCGGCCGAAGGCCTCCGGGTCGTACGCCGGCCGGCGCACCAGCTGACGACGAGAGTTCTTCGGGAGATCGAGCCGCACGCGGCTCTCACGCGCCACGGCGGGCCTCCGGCGCACGGTCGCGCTCACGCCAGTTCTCGGGCAGCAGGTGGTCGAGGACGTCGTCGACGGTCACGACACCGATCAGGTGGCCGTCCTCGTCGCAGACCGGGCTCGCCACCAGGTTGTATGCGGCCAGGTGGCTTGCCACGTCGTTGAGTGAGGCTCCGGCGCGCAGCGGCTCGATGTCGTTGTCGGCCACCGCCGACACCAGCGTCGAGGGCGGCTCGCGCAGCAGCCGTTGAAAGTGCGCGATGCCGACGAACTTGCCGGTCGGAGTCTCCAGCGGCGGGCGGCACACGTAGACCATCGCGGCCAGTGACGGGCTGAAGTCGGGGTCGCGGATGCGGGCCAGCGCCTCGGCCAACGTGGCGTCCGGGGGAAGGATCACCGGCTCGGTCGTCATCAGGCCACCCGCGGTGGACTCCTCGTAGGACAGCAGCCGGCGCACGTCGTCGGCCTCGTCCGGCTCCATCAGCCGCAGCAGCTCCTCGGCCGTCTCCGGCGGCAGCTCCGCGATCAGGTCCGCCGCGTCGTCGGGTGCCATCTCCTCGAGGATGTCGGCGGCGCGCTCGGTGTCGAGCCGCCCCAGGATCTCCACCTGGACCTCTTCGGGCAGCTCCTCCAGGACGTCGGCGAGCCGCTCGTCGTTGAGGGCTGCGGCGATCTCGTTGCGGCGCTTGGGTGAGAGCTCGTGGATCATGTTCGCGAGGTCGGCCGCCCGCATCGAGTCGATCGCCGCCAGCAGGTGGGTGGCGCCCTGTCGCTCCTCCGGTGAGATGAGGCCGTCGATCTCGTACCACTCCAGGACGTGGGTCTGACCCTTGCGGCCGAACCGCTTCCCACTCTCCTGTACCGCCACGGTGCTCAGCACCCAGTCACGGGTGCGGTTCTGCTCCATGGCGACGTCGAAGACCACCGCCTCCTGGCCGGTCTCCTTGATCCGCACCCGCCGGTCGAGGATCTCGCCGAGTACCAGCGTCTCGGTCGAGCGCTGCTCGAACCGGCGCATGTTCACCAGGCCGGTGGTGATGACCTGACCCGCGTCGAGGCTGGTGACCCTTGTCATCGGCAGGAAGATCCGGCGTCGGCCGAAGACCTCGACGACGAGCCCGAGAACCCGTGGCGGCTGGTTGTTGGCGCGAAGCGAGACGACGAGGTCGCGCACCTTGCCGACCTGGTCCCCGTTGGGGTCGAAGACCACGAGACCGGCGAGGCGCGCGACGTACACCTTGCTCGACGCACCGCTCACGCGTCGAGGCTACCGGTGAGCGTGCCCTTCCCGAGTGAAGCTGGCAGCCACCGTCGCGTCCGGCCGGACGGGCGTATGGGCACCCGCGCCTGCGGTCTACCAGCCTACCGACGGCGACCGGCAGGATGTCGGCGTGTCCCGGACACCACCCGTCGCGCCACCTCGCACGCCGGTTCCGCCTACCGCCGAGCTGGTGCTGCTGGCCGTCGGTGTGCTCGGTGTCTCGATGTCGGGGCCGTTGATGGCTGCCATCGCCGTGCCGGCGCTGGCGATCGCCTTCTGGCGCAACGCGCTGGCTTCCCTGGCGGTCGCGCCGGTGGCCCTGCTGCGCCATCGGGACGAGCTTCAGCGGCTGTCGCTGCGCGGGTTCGCGCTGATCCTGCTCGCCGGGCTGCTGCTGGCAGGACACTTCGCCCTCTGGGTGACCGCGCTGAAGCTGACGTCGGTGGCATCGGCGACTGCGCTGGTCAGCCTCCAGGCCGGTTTCGTCGTCGCGTTCTCGCGGCTCACCGGAGCACGGGTGAGCCGCCGGGTGGTCCTCGGGCTGTTGCTGGCCATCCTCGGGGTTCTGGTCGTTTCGGGCGTGGACCTCAGCGTCTCGGCTCGGGCGCTGGGCGGAGATGGGCTGGCGTTCGCCGGGGGCGCGCTCGCGGCGGTATATGTCATGCTCGGCGGCGAGGTGCGCAGGACGGTCTCCACGACCGCGTACACGCAGGTGTGTTACGCGTCGTGCGCGGCGGTGCTGCTGCTCGCATGCCTGCTCGGGAGCCAGCCGCTGTGGGGCTATGACGGCATCGACTGGTGGCGGCTGCTGGCGCTGACGGTCGCCGCCCAGCTGCTGGGTCACTCCGTGTTCAACCACCTGCTGGCCACGATCTCCCCGACGGTGGTCTCGCTCTCCCTGCTGCTCGAGGTGCCGGGTGCGGCGCTGCTGGCGGCCGTGTTCCTGCGGCAGTCACCCCCGATAGGCGTCTACCTTGGGCTCGCGCTCATCCTTGCCGGCCTCGCGATCGTTGTGACGCAGGGCCCGGGCCGGCCGGCCGGACTGGCCGTTGACTGACAGATGGCGGCCACCAGGCGCTGGAGTTAGTACGCTCGCGGGGTTCCCGGAGCGAGTCGAAAGGCAGCCGATGTCCGAACCGGTTCGACCGCGGCGATCGTGCCTGGCCGTCCCGGGTTCCAACCCGCGGTTCCTGGAGAAGGCCCGCGGGCTCGATGCCGACCAGGTCTTCCTCGATATCGAGGACTCCGTGGCTCCGGACGCCAAGCCCGGCGCGCGCGCGAACATCGTGGACGCGCTGAACAGCGGTGGCTGGGAGAAGACGATAAGGGCCGTGCGGGTCAACGACTGGACGACGTCATGGACCTACCTCGACGTGATCGAGGTGGTCGAGGGTGCCGGCGCCAACCTCGACTGCATCATGCTGCCCAAGGTTCAGGACGCCGCACAGGTGACCTCGCTGGATCTGCTGCTGACTCAGCTGGAGAGGACGGTGGGGCTCGAGGTGGGGCGCATCGGCATCGAGGTACAGATCGAGAACGCCGCCGGGCTGATCAGCGTCGACCAGATCGCGTCAGCCTCGCCCCGGGTGGAGACCGTCATCTTCGGCCCCGCCGACTTCATGGCATCGATCAACATGAAGTCGCTCGTGGTGGGCGAGCAGCCTCCCGGATACGACACCGGCGACGCCTACCACTACATCCTGATGCGGATCCTTATGGCCGCTCGCGCGCACGGCAAGCAGGCGATCGACGGGCCGTACCTCCAGGTCCGCGACCTCGACGGCTTCAAGCGGGTCGCGGGACGGTCGGCCGCGCTCGGCTTCGACGGCAAGTGGGTGCTCCACCCGGATCAGATCGCCGCGGCGAACGAGGTGTACTCGCCGCTTCAGTCCGACTACGACCACGCCGAGAACATCTTGGACGCCTACCAACATTTCACGTCCTCTTCCGGCGGCGCGGTTGGCGCTGTGATGCTCGGGGACGAGATGATCGACGAGGCGTCTCGAAAGATGGCCGCCGTGATCTCCGCCAAGGGGCGGGCGGCTGGGATGAGCCGGACCGAGGTGTGGCATGCGCCCGACGGCGAGGGGTAGAGGCGGAGGGGCTGAGAGCCATGGCTGAGCGGGTGTTTCTGCATATCGGTGCGCCCAAGGCCGGAACGACGTTCTTGCAGTCGATCTTGTGGAAGAACCGAGAGCGACTCGCAGCCGAGGGGCTACTGGTCCCCGGAAAGCGGCGGTTCGACTTCAACCTGGCCGCGCGGTCGGTCACCACCAAGATCCCCGAGACCGGATCCGGCAAGCGCCGGCCGCCTGCGATCGCCGCCTGGGAGGCGATCGTGGACGAGACGCTGCAGTGGCAGGGCGACGTCGTGATCAGCAACGAGTGGTTCGCCCCGGCGTCCCACGAGCAGGCCGAGCGCGCGATCAGCCACTGGGGCCGAGATCAGGTGCACATCGTCTTCACCGCTCGCGCCTTCGTCTACCAGGTGCCGGCGGCCTGGCAGGAGAAGCTGAAGCTCGGTGAGGCGCAGTCTCTGGCCGACTTCACCGCGAGCCTGGACTCCGAGGACCGGCGATGGAGCTGGATCACCCTCGACCCCGCTGATGTGCTCGGCCGGTGGGCGCCCGGACTGCCCGCCGAGCATGTCCACATCGTGACCGTTCCACCCCGCGGGTCGGAGCGTGAGCTGCTCTGGAAGCGCTTCGCCCACCTGCTGGGAATCGACGCCAGCGCTTGCGACATCTCGGCCGCCCACGTCAACGAGTCGATGAGCGCGGAGTCGGCTCGGCTGCTTCAGCTGGTCGGGCCGTTGCTGCGCCAGGAGATCGACGCCGACAACGCGCACTGGAAGGAGCAGTACCGCTGGATCCGCCAGTACGTCGCGCACGAGCTGCTGGTGCCCCGCGGCGGCAGCCGGATCGCGCTACCGGCAGCCACCGTCGCCGCGCTGCGCGAGCGGTCCCGTCGGTGCGTCGACGCACTGGCGGAGGCCGGCTACGACGTCGTCGGGGACCTCGGCGAGCTGCTCATCGACGAGCAGGGCGACGGGAGCCGGAACCCCGAGGACGTCTCGGACTCCGAGCTGCTCGGACTCGCTGTGCCGTTGCTGGCCACGATGGTCGGGCGCGTCCGCGAGGAGGCGGCGAGAGCCGAGAAGGCCTCAGCCAAGCCCACGCCGGCGGGCGCCTCGGAGGACGGACTGCTCGACGGGTACGCCGACGAGTCGACCGAGCTGGATCCCTACGACTCGGTGGCGGCGCCGGGCTGACCCGGGGTGCCCGCCGTATCCCGCGCCGCCCCCACCGCCACCAGCCCGGAGAGGAAGCCATGGCCCGCCTGTGTCGCACCGACGGACTCAGCGAGGTCCAGCAGGAGATCCTCAAGACCGTTCGCACATTCGTCGACAACGAGATCCTGCCGGTGGCCACGGCGCTGGAGCACCGCGACGAGTACCCGACGGAGATCGTCGAGGGGATGAAGGAGATGGGCCTGTTCGGCCTCACCATTCCCGAGGAGTACGACGGTCTCGGGGAGTCGCTGCTGACGTATGCCCTGGTGGTCGAGGAGCTCGCCCGCGGCTGGATGAGCGTGTCCGGAATCGTCAACACGCATTTCATCGTCGCCCACATGTTGATGAGGCACGGCACACCGGAGCAGAAGCGCGCGTACCTGCCGAGGATGGTGACCGGAGAGGTCAGGGGCGCGTTCTCGATGTCCGAGCCGGGCTGCGGCTCCGATGTCAGCGCGATCACCACCAGGGCGGCCACCGGCGAGGGGCCGGACTACGTCATCAACGGCCAGAAGATGTGGATCACCAACGGTGGCTCCTCCACCCTGGTGGCGGTTCTGGTCAAGACCGACACGGGTCAGTCGAGTGTCTACAAGAACATGTCAACGTTCCTGATCGAGAAGGAACCCGGCTTCGGTGAGGTGCTGCCCGGCCTCACGATCCCCGGGAAGATCGCGAAGATGGGCTACAAGGGCGTCGACTCGACCGAGATGGTCTTCGACGGCTTCCGGATCGAGCCGGGGCAGATCCTGGGTGGTGAGCCGGGCCAGGGCTTCTACCAGATGATGGACGGGGTCGAGGTCGGCCGCGTCAACGTGGCAGCCCGAGGTTGCGGCGTCGCGCTGCGGGCGTTCGAGCTCGGGGTCGCTTACGCACAGCAACGGGAGACGTTCGGGAAGAGGATCGCCGAGCACCAGGCCGTGCTGTTCCGGATCGCCGAGATGGGAACGAAGGTGGAGGCCGCCCACCAGATGATGGTCAAGGCGGCGCGTACCAAGGACTCCGGCGAGCGCAACGACCTCGAGGCGGGGATGGCGAAGTACCTCGCCTCGGAGTACTGCTCGCAGGTGGTGGAGGACTCCTTCCGGATCCACGGTGGCTACGGGTTCTCCAAGGAGTTCGAGATCGAGCGTCTCTACCGGGAGGCGCCGATGCTGCTGATCGGCGAGGGGACGGCCGACATCCAGCGCATGATCATCGGTCGGCGCCTGCTCGAGGACTACGCCCTGCGCGGCTGAGCCCAGCCCGGCAGCCGGTGGCGGGCGGCACGAGCGACCAGCCGTTCGCGCCTGCTGTGCCGGGGCTCGTGCATCAGCCGGGCGAACAGCTGCTCCCAGCGCGCGCTGATGGCCGCCAGCTCGTACGCTCCCGCCGAGGTGAACGCGCCCTTTCCCATCCGCTCCCTCGCGGCGTCGTCCTCGATCAGCGCCGCCAGGGAGGAACCGAAGCCCTCGATGTCGCCGATGTCGACGAGGTAGCCGTTCGTCCCCGTCACCACCACCTCCCGCGGACCCCGCGGGCAGTCGAAGCTCACCACCGGCAACCCCATGGCCATCGCCTCCAACAGCACCATCGGGAAGCCCTCCCAGCGCGAGCTGAGCGCGAAGATCGACGCGGCGCGCATGGCCCCGGCCATGTCGTCGGTCCGACCCTTGAGGAGGACATGGTCGCCGAGCCCCAGGTCCGCGATCTGCTGGGTGAGCGCCTCCTCGATCCCAGCGCCGGTACGCCCGCCATAGATGTGCAGCTGCCAGTCCGGATGCTCCCTGGCGACGGGTGCGTACGCATCGATCAGCAGGTCGAAGCCCTTCTGCCGCGCCAGCCGGCCCGCCGCTATGACCGTCTTGCTCGCCAACGGCGACGGGTCCCCCCGCGGCCAGGACAGCGCGTTGGGAATGGCCTCGATCAACGTACGCTTTCCGGAGAACAGGCGTTGGAAGTCCTCCTTGTCGGGCTCGGTGAGGGTCGTGATCGCGTCCAGTCCCTCGGCCACCTCCACGAACGCACGCTTCATCTGCTTGTCGCGGGTTCGGAAGTTGATGTGCTCGGCGCCGATCGTGACCACGCTGTTGGCCGCGAAGCGGGCGGCGATCATGTGCAGGGACGGCCTGGTGGTGACGATCACGCCGGGGGGCAGGCTGCGCAGAGCCCTGGTCAGGACGAGGTCGGTCCAGAGCGAGGCCTTGGGGTAGGTCTCGTCGTGGGGGTGGACCAGCTGGCTCGGCCGCTTGCTGAGAGCCGATCTGATGCGGTCGACCGGCCCGGTCCGGCCGGTGTGCCGATGCGGGTCCTCGAGGTACCGCACGCTCACGCCGGGCGGTACCGGATAGCCGGGCTCCTCCCTCTTGCGCTGGACACTCAGGATCTCCACGTGATGGCGCTTGGCCAGCTCACCGGCGAGGTTGGTGATCGTGCGGACGATTCCGCCGCGGAAGCTGAGGTCGAACAGGACGAGGGTGACGCGGAACCGCGTCTGCGCTGGGTCCTGGGTCACGTCGTCTCCCGCTTCGGCGCTCGTCGGTGCGGAGCGGTCATCTTCGCATACGGACAAGGGATCCGAAGTGCGTTCCCCTGCTACCGTTGGCGCAGGCCGGCCGACTGCGGCGCCCAGTTCGATGCGGAGATGTCATGCAGCTGAGGGAGCCCCCCACCGGACTTCCCGTCGGGACCTTCGACACCTATGAGCAGGCCCAGCGGGCGGTCGACTTCCTGTCCGACAGCCATTTCCCGGTGGAGAA
The DNA here is from genome assembly GCA_046732575.1 of Actinomycetota bacterium. Taxonomy (GTDB): domain Bacteria; phylum Actinomycetota; class Actinomycetes; order Propionibacteriales; family Nocardioidaceae; genus JBKPNJ01. The sequence goes on along the minus strand of JBKPNJ010000017.1, from coordinate 18,108 downwards.
CGTCACGATCGTCGGCAACGGCCTGCGGATGGTCGAGCGGGTCACCGGACGGCTCACCCAGGGCCGGGCCGCCGCTGCGGGAGCCGGGGGTGGGGCGTGGTGGGGCCTGTTCATCGGGGTCATGCTGTCGCTGTTCTCCGCGTCCGACAACGGCTGGCTGCTGCTGGTCCTGCTGACCGTCATCTCCGGCGCTGTCTTCGGTGCCGTGTTCGCGATGATCGGGTACCGGATGACCGGCGGCAAGCGCGACTTCACCTCGACCAGCAGCGTGGTCGCCACGTCGTACGACGTGTTGTGCAAGCACACCCACGCCGAGGAGGCCCGCAACCTCCTGGCGAAGCTGTCACTGCGTGGGTGACCGCTCGCGGCTGGTCGCGACCGTGGCCGAACAGGCCGAGGCGTGCAAACGGCTCGGCTCGCCGATGTATGCCGACCTGCTCACAAGGGTCGCCGACGACATCGCCGCCGCAGGACCGTGCGCGTACGCCCTTCGCGGCCACGAGGACGACCCTGGTCCGTCGGCGCTGGCGCTGCGGCTGCTCGGGAGCGTGCATCGCCTGGTCCTGTCGGGACGGGCGCCCGCACTGGCGACGTACTATCCGAGTGTCGGTGGCGGCTGGCAGCCTGAGCGGGCCTGGCCGGAGTTCCGCGACACGGTGGCTGCCCAGGTAGAGGCGGTTCGCGCTTTGCTCGACCAGCCGCCACAGACCAACGAGGTGGGACGGAGCGCCGCACTCGCCGGCGGGTTGCTGTGGGCGGCCGAGCGGTTCATGCTGCCGCTTCGGCTGCTGGAGGTCGGCTGCAGTGCCGGGCTGAACCTTCGCGCGGACCGGTTCTGCTACCACGCCGGGCCAGGCCACAGCTGGGGCCCACCCGAGAGCCCAGTCCAGCTCGCCGATGCGTGGCGGGGGGTGCTGCCCCCGATGCACGCCACCCTGGAGGTCGTGGAGCGTCACGGGACGGACGTCGCACCGATCGACCCGATGACTGTCGAGGGCCGGCTGACGTTGATGGCGTACGTCTGGCCGGACCAGCCGGCTCGTTTCGCCCGGCTGCAGGGAGCGATCGATGTCGCGGCGCGGGTGCCGGCGTTCGTGGAGCGCCGGGATGCGGTGAGCTTCGTCCAGGGGATCGAGCTGCAGAACGGGTCGACCACCGTGTTGTGGCATTCGGTGATGTGGCAGTACCTTCCCCGCAGCGACCAGCAGGCGGTGACGGAGAGGCTCGACGAGCTGGGGTCCCAGGCCACGGCCGACCGGCCATTCGTGCATCTGCTCCTCGAGCCGACACGACGCCGACCGGGCTCGCCGCACGAGTTCCTCGTCATGGCGACAAGCTGGCCGGGCGGGGAGCCCCGGACGCTCGGCGACGCTCACGCACATGGCATCCCGGTGACATGGGAGTGAGCGTCTGGCTGCCGGGCATCGACGACGCCGTGCCGAGGGAGGCCTGATGCAGTTCGGGCGGAGCTATGAGGAGTTCGAGGTGGGTGCGATCTACCGGCACTGGCCCGGCAAGACCATCACCGAGTACGACGACCACCTCTTCTGTCTGCTCACCATGAACCACCACCCGCTGCACCTCGACGCCAACTACGCCGAACGGTCGACGGAGTTCGGCCGGAACGTGGTCGTGGGCAACTACGTGTACTCGCTGCTGCTGGGCATGAGTGTGGCCGACGTGTCGGGGAAGGCGATAGCGAACCTTGAGGTGGAGTCCCTCCGTCACGTTGCGCCGGCCTTTCACGGGGACACCCTCTACGGGGAGACGACAGTGCTGGACAAGTGGGAGAGCAAGTCCAAGGACGACAGGGGTGTGGTGGCGGTCGAGACCAGGGGGTACAACCAGGACGGCACAGTGGTGTGTGTGTTCCGGCGAAAGGTGATGGTGCCCAAGCGGTCGTACCTGGACCGGCGCGGCGGTGACCAGCCCGGCCGGCCGGAAGCGAACGGCGGGCCGGATACGTGAGCCTCCCCGTGGCAGGATGCGGCTGTGCCGAACGACACCGAGCTCTGGCTGATCCGGCACGGCGAGACGGAGTGGTCGAGGGACGGTCTGCACACGTCGGTCACCGATCTGCCGTTGACAGACGTCGGCGAGGCCGCCGCTCGTTCGCTGGCCGACCGCCTGTCCGGGGTCTCGTTCGACCTGGTCCTGACGAGTCCTCGCCGCCGGGCGAGACGTACCGTCGAGCTGGCCGGGGTCAGCGGGGCGCAGGTCGAGGAGGACCTCGCCGAGTGGGCGTACGGCGACTACGAGGGTCGCACCACCGCCGAGATCCATGACGAGTCCCCCGACTGGAGCATCTGGACCGGCCGTACACCGGGCGGCGAGACGGCTGAGCAGGTTTCGAAGCGGCTCGACCGGGTGATTGCGAAGACCCGCGCCAGGGGTGGAAGGATCGCGCTGTTCGGCCATGGACACTCGCTTCGGGCCCTCACCGCCCGCTGGATCGGCGAGCCTGTCGCGGCCGGGAGGTTCTTCAAGCTCGACACGGCCACCGTGTCCGTGCTCGGGTACGACCGGGGGACGCCTGTGCTGGTGCGATGGAACGCCTGAGCCGCTGCTCCGGCCGACTCAGCCCAGCACGCCCCAGTCGGTCAGCGTCCGCACCAGGCCGGGGGAGCAGTCGAGCGCGGCGAGCTCGGCCGCTGTGACCCAGCGGGCGTCCGATGCGTCGTCGCCGGCCCTCAGCTGCCCACCGCGAAGCGTGCACTGGTAGTCGCGGATCGCGTATACCGCGCCGTCGGGGCCGTCTCGGTCGACGCTGCCGACCAGGGCGCCGACGTCAACGTCGAGGCCGGTCTCCTCCAGCACCTCGCGAGCCGCTGCCACCCGGTCGGTCTCACCGTCCTCGACCCTTCCACCCGGCAGGGACCACGACCCTGCCGAGGGTGGGTTCGCCCGGCGTACGACCAGCAGTCGCCCGGCGTCGTCACCGACGATGGCGCCGACGCACGGGACCCGCATCCGACGACTCTACGACGCAGCGGTCGCCCTCATGCCGACCGCCGGGGCATCGGGCCGTCAACCGAGGGCTTGACGGCCGGGGACCGGCACGGGAACGTCGGAGGCGTGACGACCTCTGCCAGCTGCCCGCGCTGCGGCATGCCGGTGCAGCAGTCCTCCGCCGGTGAGTTCGCGTGCTCGGTCCACGGTGAGGTGACGCCGGTGCAGGCCTTCACGGCGCCGGACATCGACAGTGCCCGCACCTATGCCGAGCGGAGCCGGCTGCCGGTCTGGTTGCCCTGGCCGCTGCCGCATGGATGGGTCGTCTCCGGCTTCGGACACGCCGGCCGAACGCTCGGGGTTGCGCGGGCAACCGTGGTGACCTGCTCGGGCCCCAATCCGCTCGGCGGGTCGGCCGACCTGCTCGTCGTCACCGAGGAGCCAGGCATCGGACTCGGTGCCAGGTATGCCGGGCTCCGTGCGACCGACCCAGGCACCGAGGTCGGCGACGGCGTCGCGGATGCCAAGCCGGAGGTCGACGGCCATCCGACCCCGATGTGGGTCGTCCGGGGAGCGGCCGGTAACCGGGCCGTCTATGCCGGCGAGGCCGATGGACGCTGGCTGTGGCTGATACTGCACCCGGAGAGCGCGGGAGCGCTGCTGATGGAGCCGCTCACGCTGGTCGATCTGCGCGACCTCGGAGCAGAGATCGACCTGCTCCCGTTCGGCGCGCTGTGCCAACGGCTGCTCGACTGACACGAGTCCTGGCGCCGGTCCGGCTCGATACGCTTCGGTCGATGCGCGCCGACCTGCATACCCACTCCGACCGGTCCGACGGCACGGACAGTCCGGCCGACCTCGTCGCCCGAGCCGAGCGGCTCGGGGTCGACGTCCTGGCGCTGACAGACCATGACACCACGGCCGGCTGGGACGATGCGCTGGCGGCCGGCCGCGGTCTCGGCGTCGGCATCATCCCGGGCCTGGAGATCTCTTGCCGCCTCGACGGCGCGGGGGTCCATCTGCTGGCGTACCTCGTCGATCCGAGCTTTGCGCCGCTGCGGGCCGAGCTGACCCGGGTGCTGGATGGTCGCAAGTCCCGGTTGCCCTCGACGATCGAGCGGTTGCGCCTGCTCGGCATCGACATCAGCGTCGACGATGTGCACAGGGTCGCCGGCCCGGCCGACGCGCTGGGCCGTCCGCACGTCGCGGACGCCCTTGTCGCCAAGGGTGTCTGCGGCGACCGTGACGACGCCTTCGACCGCTTGCTCTCGCCGGGCCGTCCCGGCTACGTCGACCGCTACGCAGCCGACCTCGGCGAGATGATCACGCTGGTGCGTGCCGCCGGCGGAGTCAGCGTGGTCGCCCACCCATGGGCCCGGATGAGCAGAAGGGTGCTCACCGGCGCAGCCCTCGCTGACCTCACCGACGCCGGCCTTGCCGGCATCGAGGTGGACCACCCGGACCACGACCCCGACACCCGACGACAGCTGGGCGCGATCGCCACGGCACTTGACCTGCTGGTGACGGGCTCCAGTGACCACCACGGCGACGGGAAGGGCCGCGCGTTCGAGCTCGGCAGCAACTCGACGGCGCCCGAGCAGCTGGACCGGCTGATCTCGCTGGCCCGGGTGGCGTCGTCGACCTCGGGCAGAGATACGCCTGCCGCCGTGCTGCCGTGAACGACGTCGTCAACACCTCGTTGCTGACCAGCGTCTTCATCACCTTGTTCGTCATCATGGACCCACCGGGAACCATCCCGTTGTTCCTGTCGCTGACGAGCGGGCGCAACCCGGCGATGCGCAAGCGTGCGGCATGGCAGGCTGTTGTCGTCGCGTTCGCGGTGATCGTCGCTTTCGCATTGTTCGGGCGCCAGATCCTCACCTATCTCGACATCTCCCTTCCGGCACTCAAGTGCGCAGGTGGCCTGTTGTTGCTCCTGGTCGCCCTGGAGCTGCTGACCGGCAAGGAGCAGGAGCCGAGCCAGGCCCGCGACGTCAACGTCGCCCTTGTGCCGCTGGGGACCCCGTTGCTGGCCGGTCCAGGCGCGATCGTGGCGACGATGGTCTTCGTCGGGCAGGTGGACGGCCCGCCCGACGTCGTGGCAGTCGTCCTCGGCGTGGTGGGCGTCCACCTCGTGCTCTGGCTCACGATGCGCTTCTCGGTGGCGATCCTGCGGCTGATCCACGAGTCCGGCGTGACCCTGGTCACCCGCATCTCGGGGCTGTTGCTGTCGGCGATCGCCGTTCAGCTCATCGCCGACGCTGTCCGGGCGTTCATCGCCGGGCAGGGCTGAGCACGGCGGGAGTCCGCGCCAGGTCCCGGCCGCGCAACTGCCCGGGCGGGCTACATGTCGGGTTATCCCTTCGACCTGCCCAGCATCCGGGGCAGGTCGAAGGGAATGGCGAGTCGGTCAGCAACTCTCCGGTGCGCTCCGCTGGCATCGGGCGGCGGCGCCAGCCGGGTCCGACGCGCTTACCCGGCGTCGACCTCGAACCAGACGACCTTGCCCCCCTGCGTACGCCGCCAGCCCCAGCGGCTGGCCATGGCATCGACGATCTCCAGGCCGCGCCCGTCCGACAGCGGTCGACGCGCGGTCCGGGGCAGCGGGAACGCCTGCTCGGCCCCGTCACCGACCTCGACCCGGACGCCCGCACCGACGGGGTAGGCCCTGATCGCCAGTGGCTCGCGGGCATGGGTCAGCGCGTTCGTCACCAGCTCGCTGGTCAGCAGTCGCACCGTCTCGATGTCCGCGAGACACCGCCACCGGCGCATCGCGGACATGACCAGGGATCGCGCCTCGAAGGCGGCACGAGAGCTACCCGGCAGGGCGGACGTCAGGGCTTCCGTCATCGTTGCTGGTCTCCGCCGTGCTGGGCTGCCGCCGTCGAGGAGGCTGCCAGTGACCGGGCAGTCGACCCGTCGGGCGACTGCGGCGGCGACTGCTGAGCTGCCCACATCAGCTCGTCCAGTGCGCGGGCAGTCTCCCTGGGCTGCTCGACGTTGGGGGAGTGTGCGGCTCCGCGAATGACCACGGGGTCCACGCCGAGCCGGCGCGCCACGTCGTCCTGGGCGGACAGCGGCCAGGCGTCGTCACCCTCTCCGTACATCACGGCGGTCGGAACGCCGGCGAGCGCGAGCTCCTCGGTCCGGTCGGGAGCAGAGATCAGGTGCCGGGTCAGAGCCAGCAGCCCATCGACGGAGTTGGCGAGGAATCTGCGCCGCAGGAACGCTTCCACGGCTGGATCGGGCTGTGGGAGGCCCTCGGCCAGTCCGGCCGCCCGCTTCGCCTCGTAAACGGTCTCCAGCCCGGTCACGGGCAGCATCGCCTCGACCTGTCTGAGGTCGTCCGCGGTGCGGCCGGTGAACCCGGACGGTCCCGAGCAGAGCAGCGTCAGCGACGCCCATCGCGCGGGTTCGGCGATCACGGCCTCTCGGGCGACCAGCCCACCGAACGAGTGCCCCACCACGTGCGGGCGCGGGCCGAGGATCGTCTCGGCGACGGCGGCCGCATCCGCGGCCAGCGCCGGCAGCGAGTAGTCGTCCTCGGCCGACCCGGTCGTCTCGAACTGGCCGCGCTGGTCGTAGGTCGCCACCGTCCAGCCCAGCTCGGCCAGGGCCGGGAGGAGCGCGATGAAGTCCTCCTTGCTACCGGTGTAGCCCGGAAGCAGCAGCACCGACCCGCGCCGGGCCGACCGCTGTGGGGGAAGGACGACCAGCCCCGCGAAGCCGCCACGGACGGTCGAGAAGGTCTCAGCCCGCACGTCGGGGGGCAGCTCGAGCAGGCGCGGGGTGCTCACGCGGCCACCGTACTAGGGCCGCCGGCGCTCGCTCCGACTCCGCGCCGGATGGTCATCGACCCAGCTCTGCCGCCCGGGCGACCAGGCCGCTGGGGGCGTGCCGGGCGAGAACCGCCAGCGCCTGGTAGCGCCGGCTCGGGATCGACACAGCCCTACCACGTGTGATGTCACGGATCGCCGCCGCGACGACCTGCTCGGGGTGCAGCCACATCCAGTCCGGCATCCGCTCCATCGCGGCGCCCATCCGCTGATGGAACTCCGTCCGGACGAGACCGGGACACAGTGCGAGAATCCTCAGTCCGTCGGCGCGGTACCGGAAGCTCAGCGCGCGGGAGAAGCTCGTCACCCATGCCTTGTGGGCGGAGTACGAGCCACGCAATGTGAAGCCGGCGACGCTCGACACGTTGATGATGTCCCCCCGGCCGCGTTGAAGCATGACGGAGAGTGCGGTGTGCGTCAGGCGCATCACGGCGACCACGAGTACGTCGAGCAGCCGCTGCTCCTCGTCGAGGGTGCTCAGCCCGAACGGCTTGTTGAGACCGAACCCGGCGTTGTTGACGAGCACGCCGATCTCGCGTCGGGGGTCCGACAGGCGCTCGGCGACCTGGTCGGTTCCCATCCGGGTCGACAGGTCCGCAGCGAGCACCTCGACCCCGACGTGATGGTCGGACACGAGTCGCTCGGCCGTCTCCCGCAGCCTTGCCCCATCCCGCGAGACCAGCACCAGGTCATTGCCCTGTTCGGCGTAGTACCGGGCGAAGGCGCGACCGATCCCGGCGGTCGGTCCGGTGATGAGAGCAGTTGGCATGGCGGTCAGCATCGCCGTGGCGAGTCGGCTCGGCAACCCGGGCCCCGCCCGACGGGCTCGCACAGCGTCAGCGTCGACGCTCCGCGTGTTGGATCGGCAGCGCGTGTTGCCGTGGAGCCACCCGGCTGCGCACCTACGATGGCCGCGTGACCGACCCGATCGCGCTGCGTCACCGAGCCCGCGGGCGTGCGCTCGCCGCCGCGGCCTCGGTGGCGATCGTCGTGGCGTCGGTGGCGGGTGCGATCGGCCTGTTGCCAGGCGCGGAGCCCACCGGGTCGCCGACGGCCACGCCGGCGACGAACAAGGTGGTCAGCGGGTCGGAGTCGGGGACTGACGGCACCTCCCATCCGATGGAGAGCGGCGGCGCCCTGGCCGCCTCACAACCGCGGCTGACGGTCGATCTGCCGGCCCGGACGGCGGCACCTCAGGTAACTCCTCGCCCGACAGCAGGGGCCGTGTCCCCCGGCATCGCCGGGCCGTCAGCGGGTGCGCAGCAGCCGGCGGTCCCCGCCGACAGCGGTGCCGGGCGGCGCATCGTCTTCGACCTCAGCGCGCAGCGCGTCTGGCTGGTGGCGAACGACGACGGGGTGATCCGGACGTACCTCGGCTCCGGGTCACGCTCGGACATCCTGCAGCCCGGCCACTACCAGGTGTTCTCCCGGTCGCGACACGCGGTCAGCTTCAACTACCGGGAGAGCATGGAGTACATGGTGCGTTTCGCGCACGGAAAGCGATCAGCGATCGGCTTCCACTCCATCCCGGTCGACTCGCGGGGACATCCGGTGCAGACCAGGCAGGAGCTCGGCGCACCCCGGTCGGCAGGGTGCATTCGCCAGACCATGGCAGACGCGCGAGCGCTATGGAGGTTCGCGCCCATCGGGACCAACGTCTGGGTGGTCGCCTAGCCGCGCTCGGTGCGCGCCTGGTCGGCACCCACCGCCTTGCCTCCCCGCGTCCGTGTCCGATTTCGGGACCGGCGCTTCCCGGCGTGCTCCGCCGGGGACGGCTCGCCCGACTTGGGCTGCCGATCGCTGGTGCGGCCACGGGAAGGCCCCCCAGGGCGGCCCTTCGCCGCCCGCGCCTCGACCGGTCGTGGCGCCTCGGGGACGATCCGGCCGGTCACGTCGGGCGGGATCCCGAGGTCGTGGAACAGGTGCGGTGACGTCGAGTAGGTCTCCATCGGCTCGTCGTATGGCAACCCGAGCGCCGTGTTGATCATCTTCCAGCGGGCGAGATCGGCCCAGTCCACGAACGTGATAGCGATCCCCGTTGCGCCCGCCCGGCCCGTCCGTCCGATGCGGTGGACGTAGTTCTTGTCGTCTTCTGGGCAGTTGTAGTTGATCACGTGGGTGATGCCGGCCACGTCGATCCCCCTGGCCGCGACGTCTGTGGCTACCAGCACGTCGATCTTGCCCTCGCGGAACCGCTTCAGCGCGCGCTCCCGGGCCACCTGCTGCATGTCGCCGTGCAGCGGCGAGGACGGGAAGCCGCGCTCGGCCAGGTCCTCCGCGACCCGCTGCGCCTCTCGCTTGGTGCGGGTGAACACAAGGGTCAGCCCCCGGTCCTCGGCCTGCAGGATCCGCGCCACCACCTCGGGCTTGTCCAGTCCATGGGCCTGGTAGACGAACTGGGCGGTTGCCGGGACCGTCTGCTCCTCCCCACTGTGCTCGGCGCGGATGTTGACCGGATGGCGCATGTGCTTGCGCGCCAGGCTCACCACCGCGCTCGGCATCGTGGCCGAGAACAGCATGGTCTGCCGCAGCTCGGGCGTCCTGGACAGCAGCTTCTCGACGTCGGGGAGGAACCCCAGATCGAGCATCTCGTCCGCCTCGTCGAGCACCATGACCTTGACGTGGCTGAGGTCGAGGACCCGGCGGTTGACCAGGTCCAGCAGGCGGCCGGGGGTTCCGACGACGATCTCGACACCTCGCTCGAGCGCGCTGAGCTGCTCGTCGTACGAGACGCCGCCGTAGATCGTCAGCGTGCGGGTCTCCCGGAGCCGACCGGCGACGGCTAGGTCGCCGTTGACCTGGAGCGCCAGCTCCCGGGTCGGGGTGACCACGAGGGCCTGTGGCTTCCCCGCCGCGACCAGCTCGTCGAAGTCTGGGTCGTGCGGCGACACGATGCGCTGCAGGATCGGAATGCCGAAGGCGAGCGTCTTGCCCGTGCCCGTACGGGCCTGTCCGATCATGTCTGTGCCGAGCAGCGCGATCGGGAGCGTCATCTGCTGGATCGGGAAGGGTGTGGTGATGCCGACCTGCTCGAGTGCGTCGGCGATCTCGGGGAGGACCCCGAGGTCGTGGAACGTAGTCAGAGGTTTCTCGATTCCGCTACAGCGGCACGGGTGTCGTCCCCGCACCGGGGCGTGCCGGTAGTCGGTCCGCCGAGGTTGTCGCCGCCCACTCTATCGGGTCGGGGGTGACCACCTCGCTACGCTTCGACGCATGTCGGAATCGCTGCCTGACCAACAACCCGCCGGAGCGGGTGCGGGGGGCGTCGCCCATGACCCGGCCGCAGAGCCACCCCACCACTACGAGCATCCGGCCACACCGGCGTCGGAGGCCTTCGCCGACCCCGTCTACACCGACGCGGTCGTCGACCTCCTGGGGGCGCTGGCCTACGGCGAGCTGATGGCGTTCGACCGGCTGGCCGAGGACTCCCGGATGGCTCCGACGATGGACGACAAGGCGGCGCTGGCGGCGATGGCGAGCGCCGAGTTCGGTCACTTCAGCGCATTGAGGGACCGGCTCGCGCAGATCGGCGCCGACCCCTTCGCGGCGATGGAGCCGTTCCGGGTACCGATCGACGCGTTTCACGCCCACACCAGGCCGGCGGACTGGCTGGAGGGCCTGATCAAGGCGTATGTGGGTGACGGGCTGGCGGCGGACTTCTACCGTGAGGTGGCGGCATACGTCGATGCCGGGACCAGGGAGTTCGTGCTGCAGACGTTGCAGGACACCGGACACTCAGAGTTCGCCGTCGACCGGGTCCGGAAGGCGATCGAGACCGACCCACGGCTCGCCGGCCGGCTGGCGCTCTGGGCGCGCCGGCTGCTGGGGGAGGCGCTGAGCCAGGCGCAGCGGGTGGCGGCCGAACGGGACGCGCTGACCGCGCTGCTGGCGGGAGGAGATGACCGGCCGGGGATGGACCTGGCCGCGATCGGGCGGATGTTCACCCGGCTGACCGAGAACCACGTCGAGCGGATGTCACGGCTCGGCCTGCAGTACTGAGCGACGCGTCGCCGACGTGGCCGAACGCGACGAGGACCCGGGCGCGGCCCGGGTCCTCGTCGCTATGCGTCCTCGCTGGTCGGTCAGACGCGTGCTCGCTTGCCGGTCACGCTGGCGGCGACCATGACAAGAACCGCGGCCACGATGATCGAGATGATCCATCTCAACCAGTCGACCCCCCGCGTTGCGTCCACGCCGAGCGCGGCGGCCACGTAGTAGCCGATCAGCACGCCGCCGATGCCGCAGACAACTGTCAGCCACAGCGGGATGTTGTCGCGGTCCCCGGGGGCCACGAACTTGCCGAGCAGGCCGATGATGATGCCCGCGATGATGACGCCGATGACGTCCACCGGTGACTCCTCTCTCCTATGCATTCCAGGTTGCGGGGGAAACGTACCCGCCCCGGAGGCCTTACGTACCCGTTTGCCGAGTTTTGCAATCGTGGCCGATCACGAGCCGCGTGATCCGGCCCCGGCGTCGGGCGTCATGTAGACCTGGCACCACCGACGCGCGGCCGCCGGTCAGCTGCCGCCGAAGCCGACCCGCCTGGACGACTCCTGGCCGATCTCAACGAACGCGAGCCGAGTCGACGGGACGATGACGCGGCGGCCCTTCTCGTCGACCAGGATCAACAACCGGTCATCGGAGGTCAGGGCGTCGGCGACGATCCCCTGTACGTCGTCCGAGGTCTGTGAGGACTCGAGCACGAGTTCGCGGTTGGCATGCTGTACACCGATGCGTACCTCCACCGACATCCTCCAAAGCAGGGTCTGGCAGGCGCGACTGTCGCACCCACGGAAAGCCTAGTCGGCGTTCGACGCGTCGGCGCCGGGCACCGTGGCTGGGATTCGGCGCGCTCACCCTCCGCCGCGGGCGGCACCTCTGGCGGGGCCGGCCCCGGGGGACCGGGGAAACCCGCTGATACCGCGCCAGGCCAGGCTGGCGACGAGCTCGATGGCCTGCTCCTGCGGCAGCGAACCGTTCTCGGCGAGCCAGAACCGGGCGCTCACCTGTGCCATGCCCACCAGGCTGACCGCGAGCAGCCTGGACTCCTCCGCAGGCAGCCCCGTGTCGTCGTGGATGACGGCGGCGATCGCGTCGGCACAGGAGTTGGTCACCCGGTCGAGCCGTTGCCGGACCGCTGCCTCGCTGGTGAGGTCCGACTCGAACACGAGGCGGAAGGCGCCTCCGGTGTCGGCGACATAGGTGTAGAACTCCTCCATCGTCGCCGCCACCCGCTGCACGTTGTCGTTGGTCGCGGTCAGTGCCGACTCGACCGCCTTGATGATGGTGTCGCATGACTGGTCGAGCAGGGCGAGATAGAGGTCGAGCTTGCCCGGAAAGTGTTGGTACAGGACGGGCTTGGAGACGCCTGCGCGCTCGGCGATGTCGTCCATCGCTGCCGCGTGGTAACCCTGGGCGACGAACACGGTGAGGGCGGCCTCGAGCAGCTGTGCGCGGCGCGCGAGCCGCGGCATCCTCCCCCGCGATCGGCGCCGGCCCTGCTCGCTGGTCACCGCGACGAACTCATGGCACTCGGTTCGCCACGGCGCGCATCGGGGCCAGCAGGTCGCCGAGCTCGTCGAGGCGGGCCAGCGCGTCACCGGGCCCGAAGGTCAGGTCGGCCACCGTATGCGCGGCGGCGAGCTCCTCCCAGGTGACGGGCATGGACACCGCCGGTCGTTCGGTCCCGCGCAGCGAGTACGGCGCGATAGTCGTCTTGGCGGCGTTGTTCTGGCTCCAGTCGATGAACACCTTCCCCTTGCGGAGATCCTTGTTCATCCTGGCCAGGATCCGGTCAGGGTGGCGCAGGCTCAGCTGCTCGGCGAGCTGCTTGGCGTACCCGGACGTACGCTCAGACGACGCCGGCTCGATCGGTACGTACAGCTGCGCACCCTTGGAGCCTGACGTCTTCGCCCAGCACTCGAGCCCGTCCTCCGCCAGCGCATCGCGGAGTTCGATGGCGACTCGGGCGCACTCGACGACTGTCGCGGGGGGGCCCGGATCGAGGTCGAACACGATGAGGTCGGGGTCACGGATGCCGCCACGCGGCCCGACCTTCCACTGCGGCACGTGCAACTCCAGTGCCGCGAGGTTCGCCAGCCAGACCAGCGTCTTGAGGTCTTCGGCAACCACATAGTCCACCCCGTTGTCGCCGTGCTCGGCGATGTGGACCGTGCGGGCCCATTCCGGAGTGCCGCGGGGGGCGTTCTTCTCGAAGAACGGCATCGCCTCCACTCCGTCGGGCCAGCGCTTGCGCGTCAGCGGCCGGTCGGCCAGATGGACCAGCAACGGCTCCGCGGCGCCGACGTAGTAGTCGATCACCTCACCCTTGGTGAAGCCGGTGGACGGGTAGAGCACCTTGTCGAGGTTGGTCAGCGTCAGCGTCTCGCCGGCTACCTCTACCCGAACCTTCGTTTCGGCCACGGTCGCCAGACTAGACAGAAACCGCCCCCGACGGCGCCGATCCTGCCTGTCCCTGGCGCCGGCCTCGGTGCGACGCCACGGTGAAGGGCCCACCGGTACGGGAACATGGAGTGCCGGTTCATGGTTGAGGACGAGTAGGACCTGACCTGGAGGAAACGTGTCCCTACCGCCGCTTGTCGAGCCGGCCGAACGGCTGAGCATCGACGAGGTTCGCCGCTACAGTCGCCACTTGATCATCCCCGAGGTGGGGATGGACGGGCAGAAGCGGCTCAAGAACGCAAGGGTCCTGGTCATCGGAGCCGGTGGACTGGGTAGCCCGGCGCTGCTGTACCTCGCGGCAGCGGGTGTAGGGACGATCGGGATCGTCGAGTTCGACGAGGTCGACGAGTCCAACCTGCAGCGGCAGGTCATCCACGGCCAGTCCGACATCGGTCGCCCCAAGGCGGAGTCGGCACGGGAGTCGATCAACGAGGTGAACCCGCTGGTCGACGTCGTCCTCCACAACGAGCGACTCGACAACGGCAACGTGATGGACATCTTCGAGTCATACGACCTGATCATCGACGGCACGGACAACTTCGCCACCCGCTATCTGGTCAACGACGCCTGCGTGCTGATGAAGAAGCCGTACGTGTGGGGGTCGATCTACCGGTTCGACGGGCAGGCGAGTGTGTTCTGGGCCGAGCACGGCCCCTGCTACCGATGCCTGTACCCAGAGCCTCCGCCGCCGGGCATGGTTCCGTCCTGCGCCGAAGGAGGCGTCCTAGGTGTCCTGTGCGCCTCGATCGGCTCCATCCAGGTCACCGAGGCGCTCAAGCTGCTCACCGGAGTCGGTGAGCCGCTGTTGGGGCGGCTGGAGATCTACGACGCACTGGAGATGTCGTGGCGCCAGCTCAACATCCGCAAGGACCCCGAGTGCGCGATCTGCGGGAAGAACCCCACGGTCACCGAGCTCATCGACTACGAGGCGTTCTGCGGCGCGATCAGCGACGAGGCGGCCGAGGCCGCCGCCGGCTCGACGATCTCCGTGCGGACCCTGGCGGACTGGCTGGATGAACGGGACTCCGGAGACCGCGACTTCGTGCTGGTCGACGTGCGTGAACCAACCGAGTACGACATCAACCGGATACCCGGCGCGGTTCTGATACCCAAGGGCGACTTCCTGACCGGCGAGGCCCTCGCGCGGCTGCCCCAGCACGAGCAGGTCGTGCTCCATTGCAAGACTGGGCAGCGCTCGGCCGAGGTGCTGGCGGTGATCAAGGGCGCGGGCTTCTCCGACGCGGTTCACGTCGGCGGCGGCGTTGCGGCCTGGGTGAACCAGATCGACCCGTCCCAGCCGGCGTACTGACCGGACCGGCGCAGCCGGCCGACCCGCGTGGACCGCGAAGCGTATGTCGAGGCGGTGCTCCGGATCGTCGAGGCGATTCCCCCTGGACGAGTCACGACCTATGGTGCGATCGCCCGGAGCATCGGTCTGGGCGGTCCACGCCAGGTCGGGCAGGTGATGGCGACCTACGGTGGCCCGGTGCCCTGGTGGCGGGTTGTCCGAGCTGACGGGTCGCTCCCGGACACGCACCATCGCCTTGCCCGGCATCACTATCTCGACGAGGGGACGCCGTTGCGTGGCGGCGTTCGGGCCGTGCTGCGGGTCGACGTCGCGGTCGCGATGTGGATCCCCGCGGACCGCCTCATCGAGGATGTCGGTGGCCTCTGATCGGATCCCGGTATGCCGTCGTACACCCTGGCGCCCGTCCGAGCTCCGGCGTCCGGGACACCTGCTCTCGACGACAGCCAGCGCTCAGTCGTCGATCACCCCGGCGGCCCCCTCCTGGTGCTCGCCGGCCCGGGCACCGGCAAGACCACCACGCTCGTCGAGGCCGTGGTCGAGCGGGTCGACCGTCGCGGGCTGAGCCCGGACGGGATCCTCGTGCTGACGTTCAGCCGCAAGGCAGCCGAGGAGCTCCGCGATCGGATCACCATCCGGCTCGGCCGCACCACAGCGGCACCGCCGAGCTCCACCTTCCACGCCTTCTGTTATGCCCTGGTGCGCAGGTACCAGCCGGAGCAGGCTCCGGCCGGTCCGCTGCGGGTGCTGAGTGCCGCAGAGCAGGACGTCCGGCTGCGCGAGCTGTTGGCCGGCAGTCGCAGGTCCGGGCTGGTGCGCTGGCCGCCCGGCCTGGACGCCGCGCTGCGCACCAGGGGCTTCGCGGCGGAGGTTCGGGCGGTGCTGTCCCGTACCCGCGAGCTCGGCTTGGAGGCGGCGGATCTCTCGGCCGTCGGCCGCGCGGCTGCCCGGCCGGAGTGGGAGGCGGTCGGCTCGTTCTTCGACGAGTACCTCGACGTGCTCGACGCGGAGGGCGTCATCGACTACGCCGAGCTCGTTCACCGTGCGGTCCTGCTGGCCGAGCGGGACCACGTCCGCCGCGATCTGCGCCGGAGGTTCCGGGCCGTGTTCGTCGACGAGTACCAGGACAGCGACCCCGCTCAGGTGCGGCTGCTCCAGGCGATCGCCGGTGACGGACGCGACCTCGTCGTCACCGGCGATCCCGATCAGTCGATCTACGCCTTCCGCGGGGCCGACGTCCGTGGCATCCTGCGGTTCCCGCAGGAGTTCCCGTCGCGAGCAGGTGACCCGGCGGACGTCATCGCGCTGGGAGTCACCCGGCGGTTCGGTTCGCGGCTGCTCACCGCGTCGCGGCGCATCGCCGCGGGGCTGGCGATTCCCGGCACCATCGACAGGGACGTGTTCGCGGCGTTCCGCGGCCCGACACCCGCGGCCAACGCGTTCGGACCTGGACGAGTTGACGCGTTCACGTTCACATCCACCGGTGCCGAGCTCGATCACATCGGCGACATCCTGCGACGGGCGAACCTCGAGGACGGTGTGGCGTGGTCGCAGATGGCCGTCCTTGTGCGCTCCGGTCTGCGCTCGATACCGGGCATCCGTCGTGCGCTGGTCGCTGCCGGGGTGCCGGTCGAGGTCGGCGCAGACGAGCTGCCACTCAGGCAGGAGCCGGCAGTGGCGCCGCTGCTCACCGCCCTGCGAGTGTGCGCCGACCCGTCGACGCTCAGTCCCGAGGTGGCGGCGGCGCTGCTGGTCTCGCCGCTGGGTGGGCTGGAAGCGGCCGAGCTACGTCGCCTCGGACGACAGCTGCGCGATGAGCACCGTGCCTCACCGGATGGGGCGGCCGCTGGGCTGCCACGGCCGTCGGCGCAGCTGCTCCGTGATGCGGTGGCCGATCCGTCCGTTCTGGCCGGGCACTCCTCGGGGAGCGCCCGTCGTGCGCTCGCTCTGGCCTCGCTGCTGTCTCGCGGGCGAGAGCTGACTGCCGGTGGGGGCCAGGCGCAGGACGTGCTGTGGGTGCTGTGGTCTGGGACCGGCTGGCCGCAACGGCTGCGTGCCGCCGTCGACCATGGCGGGCCGGCCGCCAGATCCGCCCACCGTGACCTCGACGCGGTCTGCGCGCTGTTCGACCAGGCCGGTCGTGCCGAGCAGCGCAGCGGCCACGCCGGCGTGGTCAACTTCCTCGAGCAGCTCGACGCCCAACAGATCCCTGCGGGCACGCTGGCCGAGGAGAGCGTGCGCGGGGGCGCGGTGCGACTGCTCACCGCCCACCGGGCCAAGGGACTGGAGTGGCAGCTCGTCGTCGTCGCAGGCGTCCAGGAGGGTGTCTGGCCCGACCTTCGGCATCGGGGATCACTGCTGCAGGCGGACCGACTCGGGCGCGGCGGCCTGGTTCCGATGCTGTCGAGGACCGCGCTGCTGGCGGAGGAGCGGCGGCTGTTCTACGTCGCGGTGACCCGCGCCCGGCAGCGGCTCGTGGTCACCGCTGTCGCGTCCTGCGAGCCGGACGGGGATCAGCCGTCCCGCTTCGTCGATGCCCTCGGGGTCCGAGTCACGAGCGTCGCCGGCCGGCCGGCTCGTCCCCTCACGCTGAACGGGCTGATCGGTGAGCTTCGCCGAGTGTGCTCCGATGACACCGAGAGTCCGCAGCTTCGGCGGCTGGCAGCGGCCCGGCTGGCCCGGCTGGCTGACCAGTCAGACCGTGACGGACGGCCGGTGATCCCGCAGGCCGATCCCGAGAACTGGTGGGCCGGCCGGGAGGAGACGGCGGCCGAGTGTCCGGTGCGGCCACCCGGAGAACCTGTCGCTCTGAGCGGCAGCGCGGTCTCCGCGCTCGTCGACTGCCCGCTGCGGTGGTTCCTCTCCCGGGAGGCGTCAGGGGAGTCGGCGGGCTCGGCCTCCGTGGGGTTCGGCAGCGTTGTGCACGCCCTGGCCGAGCAGGTGGGAAACGGAGACCTGCCGGCCGATGCCGAGCGGCTCGTGCCATACGTCGACGCGGTCTGGGACCAGCTGCGGTTCGACGCGCCCTGGTTGGCCGACCGCGAGCGCGACGAGGCCAGGGCCGCCGTCACCAGATTTCTGGCGTGGCATACCGGGGCGCGCGATCGAGAGCTGCTGGGATGTGAGGTCGAGTTCACCGTCGAGGTCGACCTCGAGCACGACCGTGCGGTCCTCAAGGGCGCCATCGACCGGGTGGAACGCGACTCCGAGGGACGGGTGGTCGTGGTGGACCTGAAGACGGCCAGGACACCGACGCCGGCGAGCCGGCTGCCCGATCATCCCCAGCTGGGGCTCTACCAGCTGGCCGTGCGCAATGGCGCGGTGGACGGTCTGGCCGGCCCACGGGCGCGGCCCGGCGGCGGGGAGCTCGTCCACCTGCGGGTCGACGAAGCCGGCAAGCCTCGGGTGCAGTCACAGCCGCCCCTCCCGGCGGCTGACTCCGGCCGCACCATCGCCGAGAGACAGGTGCAGCAGGCTGCCGAAGCCATCCGATCCGAAGCGTTTCCGGCTCGGCCCGGTGCGGCCTGTGCCTACTGCGAGTTCAAGCCGATG
>JBKPNJ010000016.1:0-4787 GCA_046732575.1 Actinomycetota bacterium | reverse complement strand
CAGCCGGTCCGCGGCGGCCGCCGGAGTGAGACCGTCGTCGGCTGCCATCTCGAACACCCGCTTGGTGGTGTCGTAGATCAGCGAGGCCCGCGCCCGGGCACGTTCGAACGAGTAACCGGCGAGCTCGTCGGCCACCTGGATCAGCCCACCGGCGTTGACGCAGTAGTCCGGTGCGTAGAGGATCCCGCGGTCCTCCAGCAGCTTCTCGATCCCCGGATGCGCCAGCTGATTGTTGGCCGCGCCACACACCACCCGGGCCTTGAGCACTTGCACGGTCGCGTCGTCCAGCGCGCCGCCGAGAGCACACGGCGCGAACACGTCGAGGTCGAGTCCGACCAGCTCGTCACCGTCCTGAGCGACCTCGACCCGGGGGAAGCGGCTGACGACCCGGGCGATCGCCTCGGCGCTGACATCGGTGACGACCACGTGGGCACCGACGGTGATCAGGTGGTCGACGAGATGATGACCTACCTTCCCCACGCCGGCGATCCCGATGCGTCGCCCCCGCAGGGTGCCGGTTCCCCAGGCCACCTCGGCAGCCGCCCGCATACCCTGGAAGACACCGAGCGCGGTGAGCACACTGGAGTCCCCGGCCCCGCCCGCCGATGCGCTGCGACCAGTGACGTAGGACGACTCGCGGGCCACGAGGTCCATGTCCACCGGGTAGGTGCCGACGTCGCAGGCGGTGTAGTAGCGGCCACCCAGCGACTGGACGAACCGGCCGTACGCGCGCAGCAGTGGCTCGGACTTGTCGGTGGCGGGATCGCCGATGATGACCGCCTTCCCACCCCCGAGATCGAGCCCGGCGAGGGCGGCCTTGTAGGCCATCCCCTTGGCCAGGTTGAGCACGTCGGCGAGGGCGTCTGCCTCGCGCACGTACGGGTAGAAGCGCGTCCCGCCAAGGGCTGGGCCGAGTGCGGTGGAGTAGATGGCGATGATCGCCTTAAGGCCACTGGCCCCATCGGCGCAGAAGACCACCTGCTCATGCTCGGCGCCGAGGTCGAAGACCCCCGCGGTCTGTGCCGCCCTCGCATGTCCATCGGTTGAGGGAGCCGGCGCAGGCTCGGTCACGGTGGTGACCCTTCGGTTGTGGGGACCCGTCGGGATGATACGGGTGCTGGCTCAACGATAATCGGCTTTGTGGTCCCCTACGCCGCCTACCTCCGCGTCTACGAACCGCTTTCGGCATTCGACGCCCAGTCAGCCGCGGTGTGGAACGCCTATGCGCTCGAGCACGCCGGCGTGAGCGCCGAGCAGACTCTCGATGCCGAGCAGCACCTCGCGATCGTGTCGGCCATGTCGGCATCCGCCCCGGCCGGCGGCACGAGGCAGCCATACGCCTACCTGTGCTGGGACGGCCCGGACGTCAAGGTCTGCCCGGCCGATGTTCACCTCCGATCGTGGCTGGCCATCTCCGAGCTGGTCAACGACATCGGCGACGAGCGTGCGCAGCTCATCGTGTCGCCTGGGGTCGTGGCGCAGGCCGACACGGACTTTCTGCGGTGGCGGGCGGCGCATCCGGATGTCGAGCCGCACATCCGTCAGGTGACCTGGCAGATCCCGCCGGTCTGGTTCGTGCCGTTCGCGGTCACCTCCCGGGAGGCGTACTCCGCCGACGGCGTGGAGTCCCTTCGGCTGCGGACCGCGATGGCCGACGCTCGGCGCAACATCGCCCGGGTCCACTCGCTGCTGCGCCGCATGTTCTCCGGTGAGCCGATCGCCGATGTCGTGGCAGACCTGGGCCGCTGGCTGGAGGCATTTCACCCGTTCTCCGTGCTCGAACTGGACTTCGCCGGGCTGGCCCGGCTCGACGGTGTCGATGCCACGTCGGACCGGTCGGTCGAGGATGTCAGCGACGCGGTCGCCGCGCTGTCCACGGGGGATCTGACGTCGGCCACCCAGGCCTACACCAGGTTGACCGAGCGGTGGCAGCGGGTGCGGATGCACGAGCGCGCCAACTGAACCGCGCAAAAGGCACGATCCGAGCGCACAAATGCCCCGGAAGATAGCCCAAACGGGCTAATGCGTACTGAGAACATCAACTGTAACGTGTCGCACAGATCAGCGTTTGTCGACCTGATCGCCGGTGCGCGCACGCGATGAATCGGCGACGGGCGAGGGAGTCCTCCGTGGACAGATTGGGAGAAGGACGCATTGAACACGAAAGCTCCGGAGTCCGAGCCGCTGCTGACGCCAGCAGAGGTCGCGGCGATGTTCCGGGTTGACCCGAAGACGGTGACCCGGTGGGCAAAGGCCGGCAAGCTGAGCTCGATCCGCACGCTCGGTGGGCACCGCCGCTACCGCGAGTCCGAGGTTCGAGATCTTCTCGCCGGTACCCTTCCGCAACAGCGACGAGTGGAGGACGCCAACTCCCACTAGCGCACGCGTGCCACGGGTGGCCCAGGTGTGGTGTACAAGCCGCGTCGGGGTCAACGGGGGAGCCGCTGACGCTCGATCCCTTCCCACTTCCGATGCCGACCTGCAACTTTGCGGGTCGGTCTTTGTTGTGTCGGCCGCATTATCGTGAGCACCGGCAGGTGACCGATGCCAGTGAGCCGAGGGGGTGAGCATGCGGCGTTTCCGCCTCGCCTGGCAGTCCGTCGTCGTCATCGCAGCGATCTCCCTGGCCGCTGCGAGCACCCGGATGCGCGGCGGCGTGACATTCGACCAGCACCAGGTGAGTTCGAACGTCATCGGCACGGTCGGGCTCGTGCTGCTCGTCATCGGCGCCGTCACCCGAGTCTGGCTCCAGCTCCGCCAGCGCGACACTCATGGGCGCCGCCGGGACGCGTCGGTGGGACAGCTCGTTGCCCGGCTGGCCATTTTCGCGCTCATCCTGGTCGCGGCGTACGTCTATCGCCGCGCCTATCCCCACGGGGTCGACCTCTTCGGGGGTGGCGAGGGGCCCGATGCTGCCCAGCACTCCCCGGGTACGGGCAGCGACACTCCCATTGTGTCCAACGGCCTCTGGCCGATAATCCTTCTCGTCGCGACGGTCGTGACGCTGGCGGTGATGCTCCTGGTGCGCAGGCGCCGACTGGTGCGCCGCTCCGACGCCGAGGTCGAGACACCATTAGCGGCCCTGGTTGAGCGCGCCGCCCGAGCCGGGCTGTCAGCGCTGACGATCCACGACGGTACGAGGACCGCGGTCATCCGGTGCTATGAGTCGATGGCCGACGTGATACGGCAGCGTGGAGTCCGCTCGACCGCCGCCGATACCCCGACGGACCTGCTGATGCGGGCGAGGCGGGACGGTGTGCTGCACGACTCGTCAGGCGCAGAGCTGATCGAGCTGTTCCAGCTGGCTCGCTATGGAAGCGAGCCCTTGCCGGTCGAGGCAGCCGATCGGGCGGCGGCTGCGCTTCGCCGGATCATCGCCGATGCCGGCCGGACGCCCGCCGGGGCGGACGCGTGATCCGAACGATCGGACGTCGACTGCCGTTCGGGCTGGTCTGCCTGATGCTGGGCGGCTGGGCCGCGCTCGGGCCGATCGCGCTGCTTTACGCTTCGATGTTCGCCGTCGCGCTGCAGGCGCTGAACGGGCGCCTGGAGCTCATGGACGTCCGCGCTTTCAAGCGTCGCCCCAAGACGACCGGTGAACCCGATGGTCTGCTCCGCTCGGTGAAGGCCATGGACTCCGAGCTTGCCATCGCGCGGCACTCGATGCGCGAGTTCGACCGGACGCTGCGGCCCCGGCTGCAGCGGGTGCTGGCGACTCGGCTGCGCGACTCCCACGGCATCCGCCTCGAACAGCGTCCGGACCGGGCGCGAGACCTGGTCGGCGCCCAGGTCTGGCGGCTTCTGGACCCCGCACGGGCGAACGAGACCTCCCGATCGATGCCCGGACCGAGCAGAGCCGAGCTGTCGTCGGTCGTCGACCGGCTGGAGGCATTGTGAAGACGATCGTCTACACGCCGGAGCAGACCGCAGCCGCGGTCGGGCGGATCCTCGACGAGGTCGAGCGCGTCATCGTCCGCAAGCGCGCGGCACTGGAGACGGTGCTGCTCGGTGTGCTGGCCGGCGGCCATGTGCTGATCGAGGACATGCCCGGCCTCGGCAAGACGATGCTGGCCCGGTCATTCGCCCGGGTGTTGGGGTTGTCGTTCACGAGGGTGCAGTTCACCCCTGACCTGCTACCACAGGATCTGACTGGGGCGGTGATCTATGACCAGCGGTCCGGCGACCTGAGCTTTCGGGAGGGGCCGATCTTCACGCACCTGCTGTTCGCCGACGAGATCAACCGGACACCGCCCAAGACCCAGGCGGCGCTGCTGGAGGCCATGGCGGAGCGGCAGGTCAGCGCCGACGGGCGCACCCGTCCACTTCCCGACCCCTTCGTGGTGCTCGCGACAAACAACCCGATCGAGTACGAAGGGACCTATGCGCTGCCGGAGGCGCAGCTTGACCGATTCACGGTGCGGGTCCGGCTGGGCTACCTCGACGCGCCGGGGGAGGTGGAGATGATCCGCACCAGGCTGCAGCGTGGCTCGGCGGCCCCCGACCTCACCGAACTACTGACGGCCGAGGACGTCCGGGCGATGGTCGAGTCACTGGAGCAGATCGAGCTGCACCCAGACGTGCTCGGCTACATCGTCGCGCTGGTGCATGCAACCCGTGAGCATCCGAAGGCGCTGGTGGGTGCGAGCCCACGTGGCACGCTGGCAATCACCCAGCTGGCTCGCGGCGCGGCCGTTCTGGCTGGCCGTCGGTTCGTCGTTCCCGAGGACGTCAAGCGGGTCGCCGTTGCCGCGCTCGGTCATCGCGTCGTTGTGCGACCAGAGCTGTGG
>JBKPNJ010000015.1:0-3646 GCA_046732575.1 Actinomycetota bacterium | reverse complement strand
CATCGTGATGGTCGTGCGGGTCCAGGGCGTCCGCGCGCAGGCCCGGATGCGGGTCCAGATGCGTACCTCCGGCCATATCGCAGACTTGGAGCAGGCGAGGGACAGGTCGAGGACAGGTCCGACGCGCGCCGGAAGACCCCTTGCTGCTGGCACGAGCGCGGAGCAGGAGGCACAGCAAGACTGCGGGCGCCCGGTAGGTCGTCAAGCCGGTAGGCAAGGATGGACCGCGTGCTGCACTTGCGGGTGTCGACCACGAGCGATCTGTCGGGCGCAGTCGTGGAGCTGCTCCAGCAGGATGCATCGGTCAGCAGCCTGGCCGTGCTACGCGGCGCGTCGGTGATTCCCGCTGGAGACGTCATCTACGCCGACGTCGCCCGTGAAGGCGCGAATCAGATCATCGATCAGCTGCGTGCACTCGGCGTGCATCGTGAAGGCACATTGCACATCGAGCCGGTTCAGGCATGGTTGTCACAGCGCGGCTTCGACGCCGAGAAGCGCACGCCCGGAAGCAGTGCGGACTCCGTGGTGTGGGCGGATGTCACCCGGCGCGCCTACGAGGACTGCGAGCTCAACTGGACCTACCTCAGCTTCATGTCGCTGGCTACGCTCATCGCCAGTGTCGCGATCATCCTCGACTCGCAGGTTCTCGTCATCGGCGCGATGGTGCTCGGTCCGGAGTTCGTCCCCATCGCGGCGCTAGGTCTGGCCCTTGTCCTCCGTCGCAGGACGCTGTTCGGCCTAGCCTTGCGGACATTGCTCGTTGGCTTCGTGGTCTCCATCCTTGTGGCCACGACACTCGCGCTCCTGGCTCGATCGATCGGCTGGATCCACCTGGCCGACGTCACCGGGCGCCGACCTCAGACCGACTTCATCTTTCAACCGGACAAGTGGTCGTTCATTGTCGCCGTCGTCGCGGCCGCTGCCGGGGTACTGTCGCTGACGTCTGGCAAGGTCGGTGGACTTTCGGGGGTGTTCATCTCGGTCACCACCGTGCCTGCGTCTGGGAACGTGGCGCTGGGTCTGGCCCTCGGTGCCTGGCATGAGGTAGCGGGAAGTGCGCTGCAGCTCCTGCTCAACGTGTCCGGCATGGCCCTGGCGGGCTGGGCCACCTTGGCCTTTCAACAGAAAGCCTGGAGCCGTTTCTCGACCAAGCGTGCGTCACTGTTGCACGCGCGGCGACGCGCCCGCGGGCGGACTCGGCCGTAAGAGCCACTTCGACGGTCGTTCTCGCAGCGGCGTGCCGGCTGTTGACGGCGCTTGGTGGTCCCACTGTCGTCGACGTGCCCCGCGTCATAGTCGGGCAGCTCGTGCGTCTTCCATCCGAGAGCGCCGAAAGGGGAAAGTGAGGAGAGCCGTGGATGAGACACGCATGACACCTGCCAATCAGGAATGCGCGCCACCGGTGCGCGCCTCCGTGCGACTTCGTCAGCACACTCAGCGACCGACCCCCCATCCGGACGACACGGTCAGCGAGCATGTCGAATCATTCCCAGGATCAACACGGCGAGAGCGGCTCGAAGCACGAATGCCGAATCCTCCAGGCACACTCAGCCACGTGCGTGAGTGGTGGTGGGGTGCCCCCCTCAGGTTCAAGGTCATCGTGGGTCTGGCACTGATCGTGACGGCTGCGGTCGCCGCAATAACGGGTGTCGTCACCTCACCGATCGACGTCTACTGAGCACACCGCCGGCGCCGCACAAGCGAGCGCGTCGGGCACCTTGATCGGGCTGCCTATTCTGGCGACATGGCGCCGGGAGTTCCACAGCAGAGCGAGGCTGACCGAGTTGCGCCCGCCGGGGGATCCGGCGCGCCGGCGCGGAACCGTCGGTGGTTCCTCCTGGTGGCCGTCGTGGTGCTGACACTGTCGATCGGCGCCGTAGCCGTCTGGCGTCAGACCGGAACGACCACCTATCCTTCCACTCCGGTCGATGAGACACCGTCGTCCTCACGCGCGTACCGAGCCTTCGAGCCCGACTCGTGGTGGAACACGCCGCTTCCTGCCACGCCCCCCTTGGATCCGGCCGGAGACGAGATCTTGAACTACCTACAGACGGCGCCAGAGAGCCGAGGCGGCTTCTTGACGCTGGCTGGTGCCGGCGACAGTCCATGGGGCACTCCGATCTACTGGGCGGGATCCGGGGATCCGACGTACGACGTCCGAGGCATCGGGCCTGAGCGCCCACCTGAACTGGCCCACTTGAGGATCCCCGTCAGCGCGGAGCCCGCGTCGAACAATGACGACTCGATGACCGTCTACGACCGGCAGAAAGGCTACGTCGTTGCTCTGACCGACGCCCACTATCACGCTGACGATGACGCGTGGACAGCCTCGGGCGCCACTGTCACCTACCTCGACTCCAATGGGTTGCATGTTGACACCGGCCGCTCAGACGACGAGCGCAACACCGGAACCCACCGAGGCAACAACGGCGCCACGATGGCCGCATCCTGGGACCAGGTGAGATCGGGAGCCATCCGTCACGTGCTGAAGGTTGCCGTAGGGCCCGAGCTTGCAGACCGGTATGTGTTTCCGATGGTTGGCTCGGACGGCGAGTACGACGGCAACGACCCGGCGGTTCCTCCTGAAGGCCTGCGCCTCCGCATCAAACCTTCAGTCGACCTGGAGGCGCTGAATCTGGCGCCTGAGGCACTGATCATCGCTCGCGCCCTGCAGCAGTACGGCTGCTACATCGGTGACTCCGCTGGAAGCACCGCGTTGAAGCTCGAGGACACGAGGTCTGAGGGGCGCGGACAGCTCTGGCACGTTTCCGCCGACGCCTTGTCGGTTCTGCCGTTCACGCCCGCATACTGGGATGTCCTCGCCGAAGGCTACGACCCCTCCAGGTAGTAGTGGCCGCGCGGCGAGTGACGGGGTGTCATCGATGTCCGCAGACTCTCTATAAGTCACGGCCACAGCATCCCGGCCAGCGCAGCAACGGCGGTTCACGGCCCGGTTGGCTTCGATTTGTGGCCGTCCTGGCGCTGATGTAGTGTCGCGCTGCTCTGGACGTCCGAAGTCCCGTCCAACAGCGCCTGATCGGACTTGATGCGGAGTACGCCGCTCCCGCGGACCCTGCGCGGAGCCCGTCCATGGGAGTGCTGATGGCTTTCATCGTTGGCCTGGTGCTGTTCATCGGAGTAGCCGGCGCCTTGGATGCAAAGCTCCGCTGGACCCGCTCCGGTGGGTCGGAGCGCTTGCCGTGATCACTGGGCATTTCGGCCTGGCGGCCGGAGCCAAGTCGGCCGATGCACAGGCTCCGCTGTGGAGCCTGATGCTGGCAACGATGTGGCTCGACGTGGTCTTCATACCCTTGCTGCTGCTCGACATCGAGACAATCGACACACCGCCCGGTGGCGGCTATGGCGAGTCCGTCATCCACGCGGACTACACCCATTCGCTTATCGGTGCGCTCCTGTTGTCAGTGCTGTTCGGTGTGGTGGCCGCTCGGCTGTGGAGTCAGCGCATCGGTCTTCTGCTCGGTGCCGTGGCCTTCTCACACTGGATCCTCGACCTCGGCGTTCACCGGGCTGACATGCCGATCCTGCCGGGCAACGCCGGAGACCTGCCCCTGGTGGGACTGGGCCTGTGGAAGGTTCCTGTCGCGTCCATCCTGGTGGAGGCGCTGCTGATGGTCGGTGGAACATA
>JBKPNJ010000014.1:0-9061 GCA_046732575.1 Actinomycetota bacterium | reverse complement strand
GGACGATGGTGCGTGACCTCGACATGGACGTCGACGTCGTCGCGATCCCCACCGTTCGGGAACCCGACGGCCTGGCGCAGTCCTCGCGCAACCGGTACCTGACCCCGGCCCAGCGCGAGCTGGCGGCGGCGCTGCCGCGTGCGCTGCGGGCCGGTACGGCCGCCGCACCGCACGGTGCCGTCGCCGTGCGCGCAGCCGCTCTCGCCGTTCTCGACGCAGCGCCGGGCATCGACCTGGAGTACCTGGAGCTCCGGGACCCCTCACTCGGCCCCGTCGTGCAGCCGGGTGACGCGCGCCTGCTGGTGGCGGCGAGGGTCGCCACGACCCGGCTGATCGACAACGTCGCGATCGCTCTGGGACAAGGGAGGCCGAGTACATGAGCGCGATGCGGGGCCGCTGATGCTCATCTGCATCGACGTCGGAAACACGCATACCGTGCTCGGCCTGCTCGATGGGCTCGAGGTCCGCCAACACTGGCGTGTGTCGACCGACGAGCGTCGGACCGCCGACGAGTGGGCGGTCCTCCTGTCGGGACTGCTGTCGGGGCCACGGACGGGGCTGCCCCGGACTGCCGCCGACACTCCGGCGGGCATCCCGGCCGACGGCATCGCGCTGTGCTCGACGGTGCCGATGGTGCTGCACGAGATGCGGGAGATGCTCGCCCAGTACTTCGCCGAAGTGCCCCAGGTGGTGATCGAGCCGGGTGTCCGCACCGGCGTGCCGGTGCTCATGGACAACCCGCGGGAGGTCGGGACCGACCGGATCATCAATGCGCTGGCGGCGTCCCATCTCTACCCCGGCCCGGGGATAGTCGTCGACTTCGGGACGGCTACCACGTTCGACGTCGTGAGCGGCAAGGGCGAGTATGTGGGCGGCGCCATCGCTCCCGGGATCGAGATCTCCCTGGAGGCCCTTGGGCAGCGCGGTGCCCAGTTGCGCAAGGTCGAGCTGCTGCGGCCTCGGGCTGTGATCGCCAAGAACACCGTCGAGGCACTGCAGTCGGGAACGGTCTACGGGTTCGCCGGACAGGTCGACGGCATCATCGCCCGGATGGTGACCGAGCTCGCGGTCAGCCGCGGCGACGTCACGGTGATCGGCACCGGTGGGCTGGCCGCTGTCGTGCTCGCTGAGTGCACCAGCATCGACGTGTACGAGCCGTTGCTCACGCTGATGGGGCTGCGGATCGCGTTCGACCGGGTGCTCGGCACCCGCTGAACCGTCCCGCATGTCTGTCCACCGGTCGGCTGCCACCGCGTAGCCTTGGCTGCCATGGACAGCGGCGGGCCGGTACCGGCGACCGGGACTCCCGACCATGAGGATGATGTCCCGGAGCAGATGCGGGTGCGCCTTGAGAAGCGGGCGCGGATGCTCGAACGCGGAGTCGAACCGTACCCGGTCACCGTTGAGCGCACGCACACCCTTAGTGAGATACGGGCCGCCTATGACGCGGTGAGCATGCCGCCGGACACCCACACCGGAGATCATGTCGCCGTCGCCGGGCGTGTCATCTTCATACGGAACACCGGAAAGCTCTGCTTTGCCCGGCTCAGGGAAGGCAACGGGACCGAGCTGCAGGCAATGCTGTCGGTGGCCGATCTCGGTGATCAGTCACTCCGCGACTTCAAGGCGTTTGTCGATATCGGAGATCTTCTTGCCGTTGCCGGTGAGGTCGTGACCAGCCGACGGGGTGAGCTGTCGATACAGGCGTCGGGCTGGCGGTTAGCGGCAAAGGCGCTTCGCCCACTTCCGGTCGAGCACAAGCCGCTTAGTGATGAGGCCCGGGTCCGGATGCGCTATGCCGACTTGATCGTCCGGCCTGAATCGCGCGAAATGGTACGAATTCGCGCCACCGTGCTGCGGACGCTGCGACAGTCACTGGATGCGCTGGGCTATACAGAGGTCGAGACACCGACACTGCAGTACGTCCACGGCGGCGCGGCCGCCCGGCCGTTCATTACCCGCATCAATGCCTTTGATGAGGACGTCACACTGCGGATCGCTTTGGAGCTGTATCTCAAGAAATGCATTGTCGGTGGGATCGAGCGGGTCTATGAGATCGGCCGGATCTTTCGCAACGAGGGGATCGACTCCACCCACAGCCCCGAATTCACCATGCTCGAGTCGTACACGGCCTACGGCGACTACGACACCGAGGCGGAGCTGACCAGGGGACTCGTCCTCGACGCCGGCCGGGCGATCGGGCGAACAGTGATCCCCGACGGGCGCGGCGGTGAGGTCGACCTCGAGGCGCCGTGGCATCACGTTCCCATGTTGGACGCGGTCTCTGCGGTGTTGGGCGACGAGATCGCCCTCGACACCCCGGTCGGGAAGCTCCGCAGCTACGCCGACGAGCACGATGTCA
Organism: Actinomycetota bacterium; assembly: GCA_046732575.1. Classification (GTDB taxonomy): domain Bacteria; phylum Actinomycetota; class Actinomycetes; order Propionibacteriales; family Nocardioidaceae; genus JBKPNJ01. The sequence goes on along the minus strand of JBKPNJ010000014.1, from coordinate 6,699 downwards.
CGCTCCACCCGGAGTGGGACGGCGATCACATCATCCTGGAGCTGTACGAACAGCTGGTCGAGCGAAACCTGCTCGAGCCGACTTTCATCAGGGATTATCCGGAGTCACTCAAGCCGCTGGCCAGGCCGCACCGTTCCAAGCCGGGACTCGCGGAGGCGTGGGACCTGGTGATCGCGGGGGTGGAGCTCGTTACCGCCTATTCCGAGCTTGCCGACCCGGTGATTCAACGTGAACGGCTCGTTGCCCAGTCGATATTGGCCGCCGGTGGTGACGTCGAGGCGATGGCACTCGATGAGGACTTCCTGCGTGCGCTTGAATACGGTTTCCCCCCGACGGGAGGGATGGGTATGGGCATCGATCGGCTCATCCGGATGTTGATGGGCGTCGGGATCCGGGAAACCATTCTGTTCCCGATGCTTCGGCCGGAAATGTTCTGAGCCCGATATCGGCATTTCTGTTGGCCAAGCGATCGAGCTGTGCCTAGTATTCGTTAAGCAGCCCGACGCGTTGGATGTCAAATCGTGGAAAGGAATCCCAAAGTGGCGCAGAGAGTCCAGGTAATTCTCGTCGATGATCTCGACGGCGGTGAAGCAACAGAGACCGTCAACTTCGGGCTCGACGGGGTTTCCTACGAAATCGACCTATCGAGCAAGAACGCCACGACCCTGCGTGACGCATTGGCGCCCTATGTCGCTTCGGGCCGCCGGATCGGTGGCAGGCGCAGAGGACGCGGCAGCGCCAGCGGAACCGGGGCGTCGCCGGCGCAGGTCCGGGAGTGGGCCCGCGAGCACGGCTGGGAGCTCAGCGACCGGGGTCGGGTGCCGGCCGACGTGAGGGAGGCCTACGAGGCGGCGCACTGAGGGACATCCCGGCCTCCGAGTACCCGCGATCCGGCGCGCCCTGCCGCACCTCCCGACAGCAGCCGGGCTCGATCCGTTCGCTGCTGGCGTAACCCACCGAGGGCGGGAACACCTCCGGACGCCGGTGGGTTAGCCGTATTGTGGCGGACCCCCTCCCAGCCACGGTCAGACGGAGCGGTCCGACCGGCCTCCGGCCGGTGGCTTCAGGGCTTCGCCGCTTGACACCACCACCCGCGGGCTAGCATTCAGTGACGGCACTCTTCGACGGCAGTCATTCCGGGGGCCCGGACAGACAAGGTCCACGACAGGTCCAAGCCCTGCCGAGCGGACCGATAAGGAGCGTTGAACGATGTTCGAGAGGTTTACCGACCGCGCGAGGCGCGTCGTCGTCCTGGCGCAGGAGGAAGCCAGGATGCTCAGTCACAACTACATCGGCACCGAGCACATACTCCTGGGTCTGATCCACGAGGGCGAGGGTGTGGCGGCGAAGGCTCTGGAGAGCCTCGGCATCTCGCTGGAGGCCGTACGGGCACAGGTCGAGGAGATCATCGGGCACGGACAGCAGGCACCCAGCGGGCACATCCCGTTCACCCCCCGGGCCAAGAAGGTACTCGAGCTGTCGCTGCGCGAGGCGCTGCAGCTCGGTCACAACTACATCGGCACCGAGCACATCCTGCTCGGCCTCATCCGCGAGGGCGAGGGAGTCGCCGCCCAGGTGCTGGTCAAGCTGGGCGCCGACCTCAACCGCGTTCGTCAGCAGGTCATCCAGCTGCTGAGCGGATACCAGGGCAAGGAGACTGCGTCGGCCGGGGCACCTGTCGAGGGCGCGCCGAGCAGCTCGCTCGTCCTCGACCAGTTCGGGCGCAACTACACCCAGGCGGCGCGCGAGGGCAAGCTCGACCCGGTCATCGGGCGGGAGAAGGAGATCGAGCGGGTCATGCAGGTGCTGTCCCGCCGCACCAAGAACAACCCGGTCCTCGTCGGTGAGCCCGGGGTCGGCAAGACGGCGATCGTCGAGGGCCTGGCCCAGGCCATCATGCGCGGCGACGTGCCGGAGACCCTCAAGGACAAGCAGATCTACAGCCTCGACCTCGGGGCGCTCGTCGCCGGCTCCCGCTACCGCGGTGACTTCGAGGAGCGCCTGAAGAAGGTGCTGAAGGAGATCAGGACGCGCGGCGACATCGTGCTGTTCATCGACGAGCTCCACACGCTGGTGGGCGCGGGTGCGGCCGAGGGCGCGATCGACGCGGCCTCGATCCTCAAGCCGATGCTGGCCCGGGGGGAGCTCCAGACCATCGGCGCGACCACGCTCGACGAGTACCGCAAGCACCTGGAGAAGGACGCCGCGCTCGAGCGGCGGTTCCAGCCCATCCAGGTCCAGGAGCCGACGATCGCGCACACCATCGAGATCCTCAAGGGTCTGCGTGACCGCTACGAGGCGCACCACCGGGTCACGATCACCGACGAGGCACTGGTGTCGGCGGCCACCATGGCGGCGCGCTACGTGTCGGACCGGTTCCTGCCCGACAAGGCGATCGACCTCATCGACGAGGCCGGTGCCCGGCTGCGGATCCGCCGGATGACCGCGCCGCCGGACCTGCGCGAGTTCGACGAGAAGATCGCGAACGTCCGCCGGGAGAAGGAGGGTGCGATCGACGCGCAGGACTTCGAGGCGGCGGCGAACCTCCGGGACGAGGAGAAGAAGCTCATCGTCGCCAAGAGCGAGCGAGAGAAGCAGTGGAAGGCCGGCGACATGGACGTCGTGGCCGAGGTCGACGAGGAGCTCATCGCCGAGGTCCTCGCAACCGCCACCGGCATCCCGCTGGTCAAGCTGACCGAGGAGGAGTCCGGCCGGCTGCTGCGGATGGAGGATGAGCTGCACAAGCGGGTCATCGGCCAGGACGAGGCGATCAAGGCTCTGTCCAGGGCGATCCGGCGTACGCGCGCCGGTCTGAAGGACCCCAAGCGGCCCGGCGGGTCGTTCATCTTCGCGGGTCCGTCCGGAGTCGGGAAGACCTGGCTGTCGAAGGCGCTCGCGGAGTTCCTGTTCGGCGACGAGGACTCGTTGATCCAGCTGGACATGAGCGAGTTCTCCGAGAAGCACACGGTGTCGCGGCTGTTCGGCTCACCCCCCGGCTACGTCGGGTACGAGGAGGGCGGCCAGCTGACCGAGAAGGTTCGGCGCAAGCCGTTCAGCGTGGTGCTGTTCGACGAGATCGAGAAGGCGCACCCGGACATCTTCAACTCGCTGTTGCAGATCCTCGAGGAGGGCCGGCTGACCGACAGCCAGGGTCGGGTGGTCGACTTCAAGAACACAGTGATCATCATGACCACCAACCTCGGCACCAGGGACATCGCCAAGGGGCAGAACCTGGGCTTCCAGCAGTCCGGAGACACCGCCGGTTCCTACGACCGGATGAAGTCGAAGGTGTCCGAGGAGCTCAAGCAGCACTTCCGGCCGGAGTTCCTCAACCGGGTCGACGAGATCATCGTGTTCCCGCCGCTCACCCAGGAGGAGATCGTCCGGATGGTCGACATGATGGTGTCGGCCGTCGAGATCCGGCTCAAGGATCGCGACATGGGGATCGAGCTCACCACGGCGGCAAAGGAGCTGCTGGCCAAGCGTGGGTTCGATCCGGTGCTCGGTGCGCGTCCGCTGCGCCGGACGGTGCAGCGCGACATCGAGGACGTCCTCGCCGAGAAGATGCTCTTCGGTGAGGTGGGACCCGGTCAGATCGTGCTGGTGGACGTCGAGCCGGAGGGCTCGGCAGAGAAGTTCTCGTTCCGCGGCACGCCGAAGACCGAGCTGCCCGACGCACCCCCCGTCGAGACCGCCGACCAGGAGTAAGACGCTGACGCCGAACGCCCCCGGGTATGTCGACCCGGGGGCGTTCGGCTGTCCGGCCGATGTGCGGCTCTGGCCGGGGCTAGTGTGCCCCGCGCACGTTGAGCAGCACTACTCCGAAGACGATGCAACCGAGGGCGACGGTCTTGAGCGCGTCGAGACGTTCCCCGAGCACCGCCACTCCCACCACCGCGACCAGAGCGGTGCCCGCGCCGGACCAGATCGCATACGTGACCGAGACGGGGATCTGGGCGACGATGCGGGCCAGCAGGAGTATTGAAACCGCGTACCCACCAAGCACAAGAGCCGACCACATCGGGTCGGAGAAGCCGGCGGTGCGGGGGAGCGCTGCGGTGGACGCAACTTCGATGACGATGGCGACTGCCAGCAGCAGCGCTGCGACAGACATGATGAGACCTTCCTTACCCAGAACGTAGAACGTAGCGTCTGCTACATGTACTACTGTAGCACGCGCTACGGTCAGCAGGGAGGCGCCAGGTGTCCCGTCAAGACGACCTCGCGGAGCAGGCCACCGACTACGTGCTGAAGCACGGGATCCTGGGGCTCACCCTGCGCCCACTGGCGGCGGCCATCAACACCAGTGACCGGATGCTCATGTACCACTTCGGGGACAAGGACACGCTGATCGCGGAGATCCTCGAGCGCAGCAACGACCGGGCGGTTGCCGTGATCGGCAGCCTGCCGCCGGCGCGCTCGGTGCGGCGAGCGGTGCACGCGTACTGGCGGACATGGGGCGTCAAGGAGTTCGAGGGCTGCCTGCGGGTATACGTGCAGACGGCCGGCCTGGGACTGCTCGGGCGGGAGCCGTACCTCAGCGCGTCCAGACGCAGCAACGAGTCGTGGGGATCGGCCCTGTCGGGCTACCTGACCGCCTCGGGGGCACCGGCGGGCCGGGCGCGGCGGATCGCCCTGCTGGTGGACGCGACCCTGCTGGGGCTCTATCTCGACTGGCCGGTGGAGGGCGACTCGCCGCGCGTGGCCCAGGCCGTTCGCGACCTCGCCGCGGCCGCGCAGGCTCTCAGCGAGCCGCAACCGGCGAGTCGGTAGGCAGCTGGTAGAGGCCGCCGGGGAGCGGCTGGGCCAGGCCGTCGGCCACCAGTGCGGCCAGGGCTCGCTCGCGTTGGGTGCCGATGTCCCAGACCGCCTCGAGCGCCGACCGATGCACCGGAGCGTCGGAGTCTCTCAGCACGGCGAGCATCCGTCCGCGGCACTGCCGGTCGGTTCCCTGATAGGTCTGAGTACGCCGTGTCGCGGCCGCTGAGCGGATCATCCCCCCGGCGCGCCAGGCGCATTCGCGCTCGATCGGGCAGTCGGCGCAACGGGGGCGGCGCGCGGTGCAGATCAACGCTCCCAGCTCCATCACAGCCACCGACCAGGCGACCGCCACGGCAGGATCCTCGGGCAGCAGCGACTCGGCCACCCGCCGCTCGGCCGCGCAGATCGTCCGATCGGGCAGCTCCTCGCCCCCGGTCGCCCGGGCAAGGACCCTGCGCACGTTGGTGTCCAGGACGACCCGTCGCTGGCCGAATGCGAACGAGGCCACCGCGGCCGCGGTGTAGGCGCCGACTCCGGGAAGCTCGAGCAGTGCCTGCGGCTCGGACGGGACGAGCCCGCCGTGGCGCTGGACGATGACTGCAGACGCCCCGTGCAGTCGCAGCGCGCGTCGCGGGTAGCCCAGCGCTCCCCAGCACCGGATGGCCTCCGCAGCAGGCGCGCCGGCCAGGTCGGCGGGTCGTGGCCAACGCCGCAGCCACTCCTCATACACCGGCAGCACCCTGGCGACCGGCGTCTGCTGCAGCATGACCTCACTGACCAGCACCGACCACGGGGAAGCCTCCGGGTCACGCCACGGCAGGTCGCGCCGATGCCCGGCGTACCACCCGAGCACGGGTGCATGCAGCGGTGAGTGCGGCATGGCCCCATTGTGGCCCGGACAGCGCGGAGTGGGGGCGGAGGCCGCGGCGGAGAACAGCTGTGAGAATGCTCCGTACAAAAGGGACTACTTGTACATTTCACGTCGCTTGTTCTACGGTGCCGGTAACACGGCGCAGGGACGCCGGGCATTGAGCAGCAGGGCGGAGGGTCCGCACTCCCCGGGGGAGGGTGCGGGCCCTCCGCTCGCTGCGATGTCGACTGATGGCAGGCAGCCCGCCCGGAGTGGCTCACCGGGCGGCGCCGGGCACCGGGTTAGGTTGAGCCGATGAGCAGCGTCCCTCAGCGGGTGTACTGGTTCCGCCGGCTGATGCTGCTCGTCGTCGTCGTCGCCCTGGCCTATGTGGCAAGCCGGATGCTGCCCGGCTCGGACCCCGCCGGCGCGGCGTCGCAGGACCCTCGAGCAACCGCTGACACGACGTCCCCGGTCTCGGCTCCCGGCGGCGAGCGAGAGCACCCACGCGCGGGTGGTCTCGGGGCTGGTCACCGGCACCGGGCCGGAGACCGGCAGCAACCCACCGGACCCCGGGCGGTGGAGAAGCGGAGCGGCAAGCCGACAACGCCTCCGCCGGCCGTCCCTGACGGGGAGTGCGCGCCGAGCGACATCGCTCTCACACCGTCGGTGGCCGACACCTACCGGGCGGGTGACAGCCCCGATATCAGGCTCCTGCTGCAGACGACGGGTCGTCCCGCCTGCGTGTTCCAACCGACGCCGGCGAACCTTGTCGTCGAGGTGACCGACGCCGACGGCCCGGTCTGGACCACCGATGACTGCCACGCCGCGATCGCGCCGTCGACGCTGGTGGTCCGCGCCGCGCAGCAGACGGTCTACCACGTGGCGTGGAGCGGGCTGCGGTCCAACCGGTGGTGCGGAAACGGTGCCAGGCTGGCTCCCGCAGGCGCCTATCAGGTGCTGGCGGCGGTGCTGGGAGGCGAGCCCTCCCAGTCGCAGTTCTCCCTGGCCGAGCCGCCGCCCAGGCACCGTCATCACCACCATCAACAGTGAGGCAACAGTGAGGCAACAGTGAGGCAACAGTGAGG
>JBKPNJ010000013.1:0-6975 GCA_046732575.1 Actinomycetota bacterium | reverse complement strand
TGGGTCGGCGTCGGATCCCGCGACGAGGCGCCGTCACTCGCAGGGGCGACCCACTACCTCGAGCACCTTCTGTTCAAGGGAACGTCGAAGAGAACCGCGATGGACATCTCGGTCGCCCTCGACACCGTCGGCGGTGAGATGAACGCCTTCACCACCAAGGAGTACACCTGCTACCACGCGCGGGTGCTGGACGCTGACCTGCCGCTTGCCGTGGACGTCGTGGCCGACATGCTCACCTCATCGCTGCTGCGCGCTCAGGACGTCGGCAGTGAGCGAGCCGTGATCCTCGAGGAGATCGCGATGCACGACGACGATCCCGACGACGCGGTGCACGAGCTCTTCATGCGCCAGATCTGGGGGGACTCCCCGCTGGGCCGACCGGTGATCGGCTCGGTCCAGTCGATCAACTGGTTGACCCGCGAACAGATCGCGCGCTACTTCCGGCGCCGCTACAAGCCGCAGAACATGGTCGTCTCGGCGGCCGGGAACCTCGACCACGCTGCGGTCGTGCGGCTGGTCCGCAAGGCGTTCGGCAAGGTCGGATTCCTCGCCGACGACTCTGCTCGCCCGACGCCACCCCGGATCGGAGGCAGCGGGCCGGGGTTCAGATCCGGTGTGACACTGACGACGCGCCCGGGCGATCAGGCGACATTCGTGCTCGGCTTGCCCGGGGTGGCCCGGACCGACCCACGGCGCTATGCGTTCGGCGTGCTCAACGCCGCGCTCGGCGGTGGGACGTCGAGCCGGCTCTTCCAGGAGGTACGCGAGAAGAGGGGGCTCGCCTACAGCGTCTTCTCGTTCACCGCGAACTATTCCGACGCCGGCTACCTCGGGGTCTCGGCCAGCTGTACGCCGGGTCGGATCGACACTGTACTGACGGTCTGCCGTGAGCAGCTCGCGCAGATCGCCGAGCACGGGCTCACCCCCGTGGAGCTGGCGCGAGGGCAGGGTCAGCTGCGGGGCGGCACCGTGCTCGGTCTGGAGGACACCGGCTCGCGCATGTCCAGGATCGCCAAGGCCGAGCTGGTCTACGGCGAGCTGCCCAGCCTCGGCGACATCCTCGCGAGGGTCGACGCCGTCACCGAGGACGACGTCGGTTCGCTGGCCGCATCATTGCTTTCGAACGCTCCGGGGCTGGCGATAGTCGGGCCGTTTGAGGACGCGTCCCGGTTCGCCGGTTTCGCGGCCTGAAGGCAGGGTGCCAGTGATCAAGGTCGGCGTTCTCGGTGCTCTGGGGCGGGTCGGGCAGGAGGTCTGCCGGGCGGTGGACGATGCCGTCGACCTCGAGCTGGTGGCACGTGTCGACCAGCACGATCCGATCGAGCGACTCGTCGATGCAGGCACTGAGGTGGTCGTCGACTTCACCCATCCAGACGTCGTGATGGACAACCTCTCCTACTGCATCCGCAATGGGTTGCACGCCGTGGTCGGCACGACCGGCTTCGACGACCGCCGTCTTGACGTGCTGCGCTCCGAACTTGGGGCGGCCCCTCGGTGCGGCGTGCTGATAGCCCCCAACTTCTCGGTCGGTGCGGTGTTGATGATGCGCTTCGCGACCGAGGCGGCCAGGTTCTTCGATTCCGTCGAGGTGGTCGAGCTGCACCACCCCGGCAAGGCCGACGCACCCAGTGGCACCGCCCGGCGGACCGCTGAGCTGATCGCCTCGGCCAGGGCCGAGGCGGGCAGGGACCCTTCGCCGGATGCCACCAGCCAGGCGATCGACGGTGCCCGAGGTGCTGAGGTGCGCGGCATCCCCGTGCACGCGGTCCGGCTGATGGGGCTGGTGGCGCACCAGGAGGTCCTGTTCGGAGCAGCGGGCGAAACGCTGACGATCCGTCACGACAGCCTTGACCGAGTGTCATTCATGCCGGGGGTGCTGACGGCGGTGCGCCGGATCGGCGCATGCCCCGGCCTCACGGTCGGCCTCGAGTCGTTCCTCGACCTGCCCTGAGCAGGTCCTGATCGAATCTTGTTCGGTATTACCTGAGTAAACTGGTAACGTTACGTATCGTAATGACCACGAGGCGCAGCCGTAGCGCCGTGGTCGCTCCCCGCGACACTGCCGGGCATGGCTGCGTGAGCCCGGTCTCTTCGAGGGGGTGGCTGTGACCAGCGCGGTCGACCGCAGGATTGCCAGCAGCCCCCCGCCGCCACCGGTGCCGTCCGCGGCCACCGGGATGCGATCGCGGCGGATGTCGGCATTCGTCACCGGGGTCTTCCTCCTCGACGTGGTGATCTTCGCGGTAGCGCTCGTCCTCGGCAGGGTCGTGGGGTTCGGTGACGTCGATCGCGGCCCGCCGGGACCGCCGGTGGACAGGCTCACCTACGCCTTGGTCGGCGCCGCCCTGGCCGGCATCAGCATCGGACTTCTCGTCCTGCGCGGGGGATATGACCGCAGTGTGTATGGGGCGGGGACCGAGGTGTACAAGCGGGTCATCGTCAGTATCACCTTGACTGCCGGCGGCGTGGCGCTGGTGTGCTACCTGTTCAAGATCGACGTCTTCCGTGGGTTCCTGGCGGTCAGCCTCCCATTGGCGATCCTGGGGCTGGTGACGGGACGATTCGTCGCGCGCAGATGGCTCTGCCGGCAGCGTGCCCAGGGCCAGCTCGTGCATCGGATCCTGGTCGTCGGAGACCGTGCACACGTCGGGGAGCTCGTCGCCGTGCTCCGCCGTCAGTCGTCTGCCGGGTACGCGGTGGTCGGGGCCTGCCTGCCGGACTCGAACGACTCCTTCCGGGCCGAGGAGCACATTCCGGTCCTCGGCGGTCTCGACCAGGTGCCGGCCGCTGTTCAGGCCTGCGGTGCCGACGCAGTCGCAGTGACGACGATCCCGGGATCCGATACCACCTTCCTGCGCAAGCTGGGCTGGTCATTGGAGGGTTCCGGCGTCGACCTCCTGGTGCTGCCGAGCCTGACAGAGGTGGCCGGACCGCGGATCCAGATCAGGCCCGTCGCCGGTCTGCCTCTCCTGCACGTGGATGAGCCCGAGTTCACCGGGATGCGCCGGGTCCTGAAGGCGGCGTTCGACCGCGTCGGAGCCACGCTCCTCGTCGTCGGGCTGAGCCCGGCCCTCGTCACCATCGCGGCGATCATCAGGTTCAGCAGCCGGGGACCGGTCCTGTTCCGTCAGACCCGGGTGGGGACGAACGGCAAGCCGTTCCAGTGCCTGAAGTTCCGCTCGATGGTCGTAGATGCCGAGAACGCGGGAAGTGACCTGCTCAGGCTCAACGACCAGGACGGCGTGCTGTTCAAGATGCGCGACGATCCGCGGGTCACGTCGGTCGGGCGATGGCTGCGGCGCTATTCCCTCGACGAGCTTCCGCAGCTCGTCAACGTGCTCGCCGGAGAGATGAGCCTGGTGGGACCGCGACCACCCCTGCCTCGAGAGGTGACCGCGTACGGCGAGCACGTCCAGCGCCGGCTGCTGGTGAAACCGGGCATGACCGGGCTGTGGCAGATCAGCGGACGCTCCGACCTGTCCTGGGACACGACCGTGCGACTGGACCTGTACTACGTCGAGAACTGGTCCCTGATAGGCGACCTGCTGATCCTCGCGAAGACCGCGCGGGCGGTGTTCTCCCATGCCGGTGCGTACTGAGGTCTGCCGCGACGCACGGCGGTCAACCCTCGGCGTGTCCGTGACCGGCGGAGAGGTCGGTGTGCAGTCTCACCTGCTTGACGGTGATCGACCCGTCCCCGTGCAGGTCCAGCTCGCGATAGGCGCCGTCGGTGTCCCACCCGGCGACGGTCAGGAAGCGTCTGAGCACGTCATCGGTGGCCGCCAGCCACATGGTCGCGCGGGAGAAGCCGTCGCTGCGCAGCGTGTCCGCGCACGCATGCAGCAGGCGCGACCCGTGCCCGATGCGCTGAGCCGCCGGCGCGACGACGAGCTCCGCGATCTCTCCGTCGGACACCGGGTCGGCGTCGGGATCCGCGGAGGGAACGGTCAGGGCGAATCCCTCGATGCTCGTCCGCGAGAGAGCCACGAGCACGCGGTGCCGAGCGTCCTTGGGCCTGGTGATGGCCGAGAACCATTGGTCGGCGAAGGCGGCCGGCTGCAGACTCGCGAGTATCTTGCCCGGGAGCACAGTGGCGTAGCGCTCACGCCAGGCGGCAACCTGGACGTCGGCGATCTCCGCAGCGTCCCGCGCCCATGCCACCCGCACGCTCAGGTCCGCGGTCGGTTCGGTCATGTGCTCATTCTGCCTCTCCGGCTCCGCTGACGTGGTCGCCCAAGCTGCCGGTGCTGCTAGCCTGCGGGTGCTCGCCGTCTCGTGTCACAGGAGGATTCGTGGGTCGTGACACTGTCGCGCCCCACGGTGGTGCCCTGGTCGACCTGATCGTGGAACCGGCACGGCGAGAGGAGCTCCGGCAGAGCTCACTGGACTGGCCGAGCTGGCGGCTTACTCTGCGTCAGCTCTGCGACGTGGAACTGCTCGCCACCGGCGGCTTCTCGCCGCTGCGGGGATTCCTCGGGCCCGACGACTACGCGGCAGTGTGCGGGTCGATGCGACTCGCCGACGGCAGTCTGTGGCCGATTCCGATCACTCTCGACCTGCCGGAGAGCACGGTCAGGGCGGCGGAGAACACCGGGTCGCTCGCTCTGCGTGACCCGGAGGGAGCGATGGTCGCCGCTTTCCACCTGACTCACGCCTGGCGGCCAGATGTACTGGCCGAGGCCGAGGCCGTCTTCGGCACCGACAACGAGGCTCATCCGGGGGTCGAGCATCTCCTGCATCGGACGAATCCCTGGTATGCCACCGGCCGTCTCGAGGTGCTCGAGCCCTTCTTCCACACCGACTTTCCCGAGCTCCGGCACACCCCGGCCCAGCTCAGAAGCGAGTTCCGAACTCGCGGCTGGGAACGCGTCGTCGCCTTCAACACGCGCAACCCCATGCACAGAGCGCACCTGGAGCTGACGCTGCGCGGAGCACGCGAGGCCGGCGCCAAGCTGCTCATCCACCCGGTGGTGGGCATGACCCAACCCGGCGACATCGACTACTACACCAGAGTGCGGTGCTACAAGGCACTGCTCCCCAGCTATCCGCCGGGTGAGGTGATGCTCTCGCTGCTGCCGCTGGCCATGCGCATGGGCGGTCCGCGGGAGGCGCTCTGGCATGCGCTGATCCGCAAGAACCATGGCGCGACGCACTTCATCGTCGGCCGCGACCACGCCGGTCCCCGGCCGCACGCGGGGGGCTCGTTCTACGCTCCGTACGCAGCCCAGGAGCTGCTCGAGCGGCATGAGGCCGAGCTCGGGGTGCAGATAGTCAGGTTCCGCAAGCTGGTCTACGTCGCCACCGCCGAGAGGTACATGGAGGAGGACGAGGCGCCACCGGATGTGGCCAGACTCCAGATAAGTGGCACCGAGCTGCGCAGCAGACTGTCTCAGGGGCGGCAGCTTCCCGCCTGGTTCACCACACCGGCGGTTGCCGAGCAACTGCGACGCAGATACCGAGGACCAGCCGACCAGGGCTTCACCGTGTTCTTCACCGGGCTGTCCGGGTCCGGCAAGTCAGCCATCGCCAACGCACTCGTGTTCGCGCTGCGGGACGTCGGCGGTCGTAGCGTGTCACTGCTGGACGGCGCGGAGGTGCGTGAGCGGCTGTCGAGCGAGCTGCTCTTCTCACGCGAGGACCGTGACCGGCACGTGCGTCGGATCGGGTACGTGGCTGCCGAGGTGACCAAGAGCGGCGGAGTGGCGGTGTGTGCTCCGATTGCGCCGTTCTCGGCGACCCGGAAGGAGGTCCGACGGATGGTAGAGGCCTGCGGCGGGTTCGTGCTGGTGTATGTCGACACTCCGCTGGAGGTCTGTGAGGAGCGTGACCGCAAGGGTCTCTACGCCAAGGCTCGGGCCGGTGTCGTGCCGCACTTCACGGGTGTGTCCGATCCGTATGAGCCGCCCACAGACGCCGACGTGGTCGTGGACACCGTCAGCCAGACCGCCGCCCAGGCCGCACAGCGCATTCTCGACCACCTTCGCACCGTCGGCTATCTCATGCCCGAGACGAGGAAGAACGAGTAACGACAATCTCACAATCAGTGACCACCTTTGACGGTGGGTTATTCGGCGGTCACACCACGATAATTGTTCCGTCGATTCACCGGTGATATTCGCATTCTCGGGCCGGCAATTCCGCGTGCAGGTTATCTTGACGTCACTCATGGCTTTCTCGCGTGAGGTCCTAATGCCGTGGCGACCGGAAACTCCCCGCCGCGGCAAGGCCCGACCGCGTACGAAAGAACAATCGGCAGGAAGAGTCTGACATGTGGCTGATGGCGACGCTGGTCCCACATCGAGACCGCGCTCGCAGCCGATGGATCCGGTTGGCTGTGGCGGCGTCGGTCATCGCGTCGATACCAGTGTCCTTGGGTGCTGTCTCCGGTGCGACCAGCGCTACCGGCGATCCGGTGATCGCCGCGGTCGGCGACATCGCCTGCGATCCCGGCGTGTCATGGTTCAACGACGGGAACGGCACACCGACCGACTGCCAGGAGAAGGCGACAGCCAATCTGCTGCCGGGAGTGGACGCCGTGCTGCCGCTCGGCGACGAGCAGTACTTCTGCGGCGGACTGTCCGCGTTCCTGGCCTCCTACGACCCCTCCTGGGGAGCGCAGAAGTCGATCAGCCATCCCGTCCCCGGCAACCACGAGTACCTGACCTCCGGCGGCACAGACTGCTCCGCCCAGCCGGACGCCGCCGGCTACTACACGTATTTCGGCAGTTCCGCGGGGAACCCGACGAAGGGCTACTACAGCTATGACATCGGAACCTGGCACGTCATAGCGCTCAACAGCGAGTGCGGTTATGTCGCCAGCCTGGGCGCCTGCTCGGCGGGAAGCCCCGAGGAGACCTGGCTGCGTGCGGACCTGGCAGCCCACTCCAGCGCGCCGTGCACGATGGCGTACTGGCACCGGCCACGGTTCGCCTCCTCCGATTCCGGCGGCGACCGGAGCTTCACCGCGTTCTGGGC
>JBKPNJ010000012.1:0-4773 GCA_046732575.1 Actinomycetota bacterium | reverse complement strand
TTCGCCGCACGCTCACCGGCCGTGGCTTTCGCTCGGAGGCCCGGATCGTCCGTGCCCACCTCGGCAATGAGGCCGGCCTGGTGGGTGCCGCCGACCTGGCGCGCCTGCAGGTCCGCCGTAGACGTCGCCGGCTTCGGGGCCCGGGCGGGAGCGGACGCCTGGACGTCAGCCTTCGACGCAGCCGATGAGTCCGGCGATCAGGGACAGGCAGACGGTCGATGTACTCGCGTCAGATGTCAGAACGAGTATTCGACAGCGCTGACCCGCGACAGACCGCCGGTCTGACCGGCCGCCGTCGCGGCCGACCCACGGACCCCGGGGCCGTCTGATGTTTGCCGCACGGATGGCAGGCGCCCCCATCTCCTGGGGCGTGTGCAAGGTTCCTGACTGGGGCTTCCAGCTCGCTCCCGAGCGGGTGCTGGGGGAGATGAGCCGGCTGGGACTCTCGGCCACCGAGTTCGGGCCGGCCGGGTTCCTGCCCGATGAGCGCACCGCCAAGCTGGAGCTCCTGCGCCGACACCGGCTCAGCGCTGTGGGTGGCTTCCTGCCCTTGACGCTGCATGACGCGCGGACCGACCCCATGCCGGCACTCGACAGCTTCATCGACGACTGTCTCGCCTGCGGTGCCGATGTCGTAGTCCTGGCGGCCGCGACCGGGTCTGCGGGGTACCACCGGCGAACCGTGCTCGACGACACCTCATGGCAGACCCTGCTGTCGAACCTCGACCGGATCTCATCTCACGCCGCCGAACGCGGCGTACTGGCCACGATCCATCCGCACGTCGGCACGGCCATCGAGAACGCTGAGGAGGTCCACAGAGCCATGTCGGGATCGCGGATGGCCCTGTGCGTCGACACCGGGCATCTGGTGGTCGGAGGGATCGACCCGGTTGCTCTTGCCCGGGACCATCCGGAGCGTGTCGCTCATGTCCACCTCAAGGATGTCGACGGCGCGCTGGCGCAACTGGTCGCAGACGGGAGCATCTCCTTCGCCGACGCCGTTCGGGCCGGCCTCTTCCGCCCGCTTGGCCGGGGAGACGTCGACATCGCGACGCTGGTGTCCACCTTGGAGGCTGCGGGATACACCGGCTGGTACGTCCTCGAGCAGGATGTCATGCTGGCGGAGGAACCGGCCGGTGAAGGACCGCTCGCTGACGTGCGCGAGTCGCTCGCCTTCCTGATGAATCTTGTTCCCTGACCGGGCCCTTATCGCGATTCACGCCGAGGTTGGAAAGTGGAAGCTTGCGCTGACCGGCCGTGCGACGTGCGGCCACCTGGCAGTGACGACCTTGGCCCGTGTGTAGAACGACACGCCCTCCGGGCCGTGCACATGCTTGTCACCGAACAGTGAGTCCTTCCAGCCGCCGAAGGAGTAGTAGGCCATCGGGACCGGGATCGGGACGTTGATCCCGATCATGCCGACGTGGACCCCGCGTTGGAACCGGCGCGCCGCCTCACCGCTGGAGGTGAAGATGGCCGTGCCGTTGCCGTAGGGATTGGCATTGACCATGTCGATCGCCTCGTCGACAGTCTTCACGCGCAGCATGGAGAGCACCGGGCCGAAGATCTCCTCGGTATAGACCTCCATGTCGGTCGTCACCTCGTCGAGGACGGTCGGGCCGACGAAGAACCCTTTCTCGGAACCGGGGACGACCAGCGACCGGCCGTCGGCGGTGACCTTGCCGCCTTGCTCCTCCCCGGCTGTGATGAGCCGGATGATGCGGTCGCGGGCCTCAGGTGTCACCACCGGTCCCATCTCGCTGGATACTTCGCTGCCGGGGCCGACGCGTACCGCCTTGGCCTTCTCCGTCACGACCGAGACCAGCGGGTCACCGGCGTCGCCGACTGCGACAGCAGCGGAGATCGCCATGCAGCGCTCGCCGGCCGAGCCGAACGCGGCCGCCACCAGCTGGTCGGATGCGAAGTCGAGGTCGGCGTCGGGCAACACGATGGCGTGGTTCTTCGCTCCACCGAGGGCCTGCACGCGCTTGCCCCGCTCGCTGCCGCGCTCATGGATGTAGCGCGCAACCGGGGTCGACCCGACGAACGAGACCGCCGCCACGTCCGGATGGTCCAGCAGCGCGTCCACGGCCGTCCTGTCTCCATGGACGACGTTGAACACCCCGGCGGGGAGGCCGGCCTCGGCCCACAGCTCGGCGGTCAGCATCGACGCCGACGGGTCGCGCTCGCTGGGCTTCAGCACGAAGGTGTTGCCGCACGCGATGGCGACGGGGTACATCCACATCGGCACCATGGCGGGGAAGTTGAACGGGGTGATGCCCGCGACGACTCCCAGCGGCTCCCGGAACGAGAACACGTCGATGTCGTTCGAGACCTGGTCGGAGTACTCACCCTTGAGCAGCTGGGGGATGCCGCACGCGAACTCGATGACTTCGAGTCCGCGCTGTACCTCGCCTTTGGCGTCGGACACGACTTTCCCGTGCTCGGCGCTGATGATCCGGGCGATCTCATCGAGCCGTGCGGACACCAGCTCGCGGAAGGAGAACATGATCTTGGTGCGCCGGCTCAGCGATGTCTGCGACCAGTCCGCGAATGCATCCTTGGCTGCGGCGACGGCGCTGTCGACGTCGCCCGGCTCCGCCAGCAGCACCTCGGCCTGGCGTTCGCCGGTCGCCGGGTTCCAGATCCCGCTGCGCCGTACGGATCGGCCGGCTGTGGGGTTGCCGCCGATCCAGTGTTGAACTGTTCTCACGTTCTTCCTCTTCCTGCTCTCGGTCAGAGATGAAGCCGCTGGGCGGCCTTGTGCTCTTCGTAGACCCGCCGGGCAGCCCGCGTCGAGTCGATGTCCGCCACCGCGGCGACGGGAACTTCCCACCAGGACTCGCTGCTCGGCGCGGGAACCAGGGGGTCGGTCTCGACATGCACCATGACGGGTCCCCCTTCGTGCTGCTTCGCCTTCGCCAGGACCGACCTGAGCTCGTCCACCGAGCCGGCCCGGAAGACCTGCACCCCGAGGCTCTCGGCATTGGCGGCGAGGTCGACCGGCAGGACGGCGCCGTCGAGCCGTCCGGACTCGGGATCACGGGAGCGGTAGCTGGTCCCGAAGCGCTGAGTTCCGACCTCCTCGGAGAGGGCGCCTATCGAGGCGAACCCGTGGTTCTGCACCAGGACGACGATCAGCTTGATGCCCTCCTGGACGGCCGTGACGAGCTCCTGCGCCATCATCAGGTAGGACCCGTCGCCGACCATGACGAAGACGTCCCGGTCCGGGCACGCCATCTTGACGCCGAGGCCACCGGCGATCTCGTACCCCATGCATGAGTAGCCGTACTCGACGTGATACCCCTTCGGGTCGCGTGTCCGCCAGAGCTTGTGCAGCTCACCTGGCATCGAGCCGGCCGCGCAGACCACCACGTCGCGCGGGGCGGACACGTCGTTGACGACGCCGATGACCTCCGACTGCGACGGCAGCGGTGCGTTGCGGCGTCCGTAGGCCGCGGTGACCGCGGCGTCCCAGGCAGTGGCCAGGCCGGAGGCCTCCTCGCGGTACGCCGAGGGGGTGGCCCATCCCCGCAACCCCTCGGCCAGCGCGCTCAGCCCTGTCCGGGCGTCGGCGATGAGCGCGTGGCCGGCCAGCTTGTGTGCGTCGAACCCGGCGACGTTGAGGTTGACGAACCGGACGCCGGGATCGGCGAAGACCGTCCGCGACGCGGTGGTGAAGTCGCTGTACCTCGTCCCGATCCCGATCACCAGGTCCGCCCGGGCGGCCACGGTGTTGGCGGCGGTGTTGCCGGTGCTGCCGATGGCGCCCACGGCGAGCGGGTGGTCGTAGCGCAGGGACCCCTTGCCGGCCTGGGTCTCCGCGACCGGGATACCGGTCGCCTCGACGAACGACCGGAGCTCCTCGGTGGCATCGGCGTAGATGGTGCCGCCGCCGGAGACGATCAGCGGTCTGCGGGAGTCGCGGACGATGTCGATGGCGTGCTGGAGCGCCGCCGGTTCGGGCACCGGCCGAGGAACCGGCCAGACCCGCTTGGCGAACAACTCGACCGGCCAGTCGTGCGCCTCCGCCTGCACGTCCTGCGGCAGTGCGATCGTGACGGCGCCGGTCTCCACCGGGTCGGTCAGAACCCGCATCGCACCGAGCATCGCGGCAGGTAGCTGTTCGGGACGCCACACCCGGTCGAAGAAGCGAGATACCGGCCGGAAGATGTCGTTGACCGAGATGTCGTACGACGTGGGGTCCTCGAGCTCCTGGAGCACCGGAGCGGAGACGCGGGTGGCGAAGATGTCGCCCGGCAGCAGCAGGACCGGCAGCCGGTTGACAGTGGCCAGCGCTGCGCCCGTCACCATGTTCGAGGCGCCCGGCCCGACAGATGTCGTGCACGCGAGCGTCGACAGGCGGTTGTTCATCCGGGCGAATGCGGTGCAGGCGTGCACCATGCCCTGCTCATTGCGGCCGGTCCAGTAGGGGAGGGCGCCGGGGTCGAGCAGCTCCGACTGCAACAGGGCCTGCCCCACCCCGGCAACGTTGCCGTGGCCGAAGATCCCGAAGCAGCCTTGCACCAGGCGATGCTCGTGGTCGTCTCGTGACGACCACTGCCTGGACAGAAAGGTCACCAACGCCTGAGACACGGTCATCCGGGTTGTGTCACTCATGTCTCACGCCACTCTCCACGCTCGAGGTCATCGGTATCCGTGGATCGACGTCGACGCCGTCCCAGCTGGATCGAATCCACGCATGCGCCGGGTCGTCGCAGGTCAGCCAGGCCCGGTCGGGGCTCGGGCCGGCCATCACATTCAGGTAGTACA
>JBKPNJ010000011.1:0-6735 GCA_046732575.1 Actinomycetota bacterium | reverse complement strand
GGGCATGGCGGATCCCCGCGATCGGCCTGGCCCTGTCCTTGGCCCTGCTGTTCCTGCTCTTCGACGGTGGGTCGGGCTACGCGTCGCCGGGGAACCTGTTTCTGATCCGCATCTGGCAGGGCAAGGTCATCCTGTTGTGCCTGCTGGTGCCCATCCTGCTGGTCTACGCGCTGCGGTATGTGGAACGCCCTACCAGGGCTCGCGCCGGATGGCTGTTCACGGGGGGCGTCGCGGCCGTCGGGTTGAGCACCACTGCCATGTTCCTGGTGCCTCTGCTCGCCGTCGGGGGTGCGGCGCCGCTGCTCCTGCGCCGGCCGAAACAGGCGCTGCTGGGTTTCGTGGCCATGGCCGCCTACCCGCTGGGCACAGGCGCGGTGACCGTCGCCGTGCATGGACGCTCCGCGGATCTCTTCGGTACCCGTGCGCTCTACCGGTTCATCCCGTCGTGGTTCGGACACGAGATCTTCCGCGACGGTCCGATGGCGTTGATCGCCGTGTCCGCGGTTCTCCTCGGAGCGCTGCTGATACCCCATCCCGCCGCCCGTGTGACCACCGGTGTCTGCGCGCTGATCACCGGCCTGACGTTCATCCCAGGTTTTACCCGCCTGTCGTTCGACCTGGTAGGCCTGGGCCCGACGTTGTGGCGGGTGTCGTGGATCGCCTCGATCGCGGCGCTGGTGGGCGTGCTGGGGGCATGGGTCTCGAGTCGGGCGACACGTCGCAGCTTCCGGCTCGGCTGCCCGCTCGCCCTGGTAGCGGTGTGCGCCGTCTTCGGCATGCCGATCTGGGCGGGCAGCAACGGCGTGAGTCTCGAGCTGCCTCCCCATTGGCAGCGCGGATCTGAGTCCATGATCTCGGCGGAGGGAGCCATCGCGACCGTGCGGCCCGGAGACATCATCTTGGCGCCGGAGGAGCTCGCCGTGACCATCGACGTGATCACGACAAGGGTGAAGACGGTGGCGCCCCGCGACTACTTCATGGACTACCTCAAGGATGACCCGACCTTCCACTACGAAGCGCGCCAGCAGCTGGTGGACTTCGCCAACTTTGTGATCGGACGGGTCGACACAGCGCCGGTGGCACGGGCACTGACGTTGCTGGATGTCGACGAGGTCTGCCTTCCGGTCGGTTCGCACGACCGCTTCCGGTTCCTGCGCGAACAGGGCTACCGCGCCGCCACTCGATCGACCGCAAATCGTTGTTTCACCAGGTGAGAGCCGAGGGCACCGGGGCGACCCACCGACAGGAGAGGTACCGGTCCTGTCACGGTCTGGAGCCGGCCCGGCGTGGCGTGCCGAGGCCCTTCACGGGCGAGATATCCTTCCCGACTACAGTGGGCGCCGCGCAGGGCGGCAGAACCCGCCCCACGGCGGAAAGGCGTATGTTCGATGCGAATCCTCGTCCTGGGCGGCGACGGCTATCTGGGCTGGCCGACGGCGATGTACCTCTCCGGCAGAGGACACGACGTCGGGGTCCTCGACAATGCCGTACGACGTCAGTACGACCATGAGCTCGGATCCGGCAGCCTGGTTCCGATCGAAACACTGCAGAACCGGGTGCGGGCCTGGCGCGAGGTCAGCGGCAAGAACATCGGCATCTACCACGGCGACCTCCTCGATGCCGAGTTCACCTACGACGCGATCCGCGGTTTCCGACCAGACGCGATCGTGCACTTCGCCGAGCAACGGGCTGCGCCGTACTCCATGATCGACCGCAAGCACGCGGTCTACACCCAAACCAACAACGTTGTCGGAACGCTCAACGTGATGTTCGCAATCGGAGAGATCGACCGCGACATACACATGGTCAAGCTCGGCACGATGGGTGAGTACGGCACGCCCAACATCGACATCGAGGAGGGCTGGCTGAACGTCAGCCACAAGGGCCGCACCGACCGGATGCTCTTCCCGAAGCGACCCAACTCCTTCTACCACCTGTCGAAGGTGCACGACAGCCACAATCTCGAGTTCGGCTGCCGGATCTGGGACCTACGCGTCACGGACCTCAACCAGGGAATCGTCTATGGGCAGGAGACGTCTGAGACCGCGCTGGACTCCCGGCTTGCCACCCGCCTCGACTACGACGCGGTGTTCGGCACGGTGCTCAACCGCTTCGCGATCCAGGCAGTGCTCGGCCGGCCCATGTCGGTCTACGGAGGTGGAAGTCAGACACGTGCCGTGATCGACATCCGCGACACCGTCGAGTGCATCCGCCTCGCCTGCGAGACACCGGCGGCTGCCGGTGAGTTCCGGGTCTTCAACCAGGCAACCGAGTGCTTCTCGCTGGAGGGCATGGCCAAGACCGTCGCCAACACCTATCCCGGCCAGGTGGACCTGGAGTACATCGACAACCCGCGGGTCGAAGCGGAGAACCACCACTACGCATTCGTGCACACCGCGCTGGAGGACCTCGGCCTCGAACCACATCTGCTCTCGGACACGCTGCTCACGTCGATGTTCGGCATCATCGCGCGGTATAAGGACAGAGTTGACGTCGACGCCCTCAAGCCGACCATCAACTGGCGTCAGACGAGCAGTTCGCCGGTCGTCCGGTCGTGAGCCAGGGCCCGGCGGACGTCCCTGGTCCAGCCGGCCTGAGGGTCCTGGTAACCGGCGGCTCGGGTTTCATCGGCCGGCACGTCATCGCGCAGCTGCGGAGTGCCGGCCACCGCGTCAGCGTCGCCGATCTCAACGCCTTTCCCGAAGCAACTGTCGACACCATCGTCGGCGACTTGTGCGAGCACCGGGTGCGTGAGCGCGCGGTGACGCCGGGGCTTGACGCCGTCGTCCATCTCGCGGCGGCGACGTCGGTGCTCGGCTCGATCGAACGGCCGGCGCACGTGCACCAGACGAACGTGGAAATGACCGCCGGACTCCTGGAGCTGGCCCGTCAGTGCGGCGTCGGCACGTTCGTACTCGCCTCCACCAATGCCGTGGTCGGCAATGTGGGCACACGCACGATCACCGAGGACCTGCCGCTGGCACCTTTGACGCCGTACGGCGGAACCAAGGCCGCCGCGGAGATGTTGATGTCGGGATACGCCGGCGCGTACGGGATGCGTACGCCGGCTCTTCGGCTGACCAATGTCTACGGACCGGGGATGTCGCACAAGGACAGCTTCGTGCCTCGACTGCTGCGCGCAGCGGCCGGCGGCGGGCACGTGGAGATCTACGGCGACGGCCGACAGCGTCGGGACCTGGTACATGTCGGTGACGCCGCCCGCGCCATGCTGCTCGCCGTGCTCGACTGGCCGAGCGGAGCGGTCATTGTCGGCGGCAGCCAGTCCTACGAGGTGAACGAGATCGCCCAGGCCGCACGCGAGGCAACCGGCCTGCCCATCGGAGCCCGGGCAGTGCCGGCCAAGCCAGGTGAGATGCCAGCCGTGGTGGTCGACATCGGCCGAGCGCGAAGCCGCGGATTCGAGCCGAGCATCGGACTCGTCGACGGTCTACGTACCGCCTGGGAAGACTTCTCGCCACCGCCGGACCGGAAACGCCCGGTCGATGCCCGGCAATAGCGGGTCCCGTACACCTGCCGCGCCCCCGCCGGATCCTGCCGAGTCGACGATCGGGCCGACAGCGACGCTCAGCGGTGCCCAACCGCAGACGAGTGACAACACGCCCGTTGGTATGGCGGCCCGTGCGGGGAGTCCCGGCCCGACGCTGCGCTGGTGTCGCCGGCACGCGGTCTTCCTCGTTGTCCTGCTACTGGGCGTCGGCTGGCGCGTCCTGGCCGAGCTCGCCTTCCGGCCGGCGCTCGTTACTGGCGAGTCGCGGTCTCATCTGTACTTCCTCACCAGCTCGAGTCCCGACCCGGCACAGTGGTCCGGCTACGCGATCCTGGAGCTGAGACCGCTGTCGTGGTTCACCGACTCCCTGGCAGCGGTGGCGGCCGTGCAGCACCTGATGGGGGTGGTCACCGGGATCGGCATCTACGCCGTGCTGCGGCGTTGGGGCGTCTGGCGGTGGCTCGCCGCGGCCGCAGCGACACCGGTGCTGTGGGATGCCTATCAGCTCGCGAGTGAGCATCTGGTGCTCCCTGACACTCTGTTCGTGTGCCTGCTGGTACTGGCGGTCGTCGCACTGTGCTGGCGGGCCCGGCCAACCGCGGCGGTAGCGCTCGTGGCCGGGCTGCTGCTGGGGTTGGCGAGCACCGTGCGGCCGGGGGGCGGTCTGCTGGTGCTCGGTGCAGTGGCCTACTTGCTCATCACCGGTGGGACGCACCGGAACCGGGTCGCCGGCGCTCTGGCCCTCGTCCTCGGATGCGCCGTGCCCGTCCTGCCCTACCTGGCGTGGTACCACCATGCGACCGGGGAGTACGTGCCCCAGCGGGACCACGCCGTTGCGGACAGCGGCCTCGGCGCCCTGGACGGGGTGACGGGCTACGCCGACTGGTCGCGAACCGGTCCGACCACCGAGCCGGGCATCGCCACGTGGCGGTTCGACAACTACCTCCGCACCGATGGCTCCCCGCCTGGCGACCGGCGACAGACTCGCCCCGGCGCCGAGACTCTGGTCGCGTACCAGGATCACGGCTACTTGCCGGGCCCGCTCCTCCTCGGGGGTCTGGCAGTCGGGTTCCTGGCCGCCGTCGGCGTCGGGCGCGCCCGATCGACCCCTCTGCGCGCCCCGTGCGCCCTGACCGCAGCGGTGCCCGTGGGCCTCATGATCGCCGCGGCGTGGTCCGGTGACCTGTCCTGGCGCGACCAGTTCCCGGCTCTCGCGCTCCTGCCGGTCACCGGTGCGCTCGGCGTCACCGCGCTGCTACGGGGGCGCCGCGGACCGGCGGCGGCCCGGCGCCAGGTCGACGAGGTCGACACCGCGGCTCTCGACGGTTTCCGAGACGCCTACGGCGATCCGGAGATGGCGCCGGTGGTGGTTGTCATCGCTGCGTACAACGAGGCGGTGGGGCTCCCCCGGGTCCTGTCCAGCATGCCGTCGACCGTCTGCGAACTGCGCACCGACGTCGTCGTCGTCGACGACGGCAGCACAGACGACACGCCACAGGCTGCGCTCAGCCAGACCGGCGTCTACGTCGTCCGGTGCCCCGTCAACCGCGGTCAGGGCGCGGCGATGCGGCTGGGCTACCGGGTGGCGCGCGAGCACGGCGCACGCTTCATCATCACCACCGACGCCGACGCCCAGTACGACACCGCCGACTTCCCGGTTGTGCTCACACCCATCCTCGAAGGCTCTGCCGACTTCGTCACCGGTTCACGGCGGTTGGGACACCAGCACACGATCGACCGGTTCCGCCGAGCCGGTGTGTATGTGTTCGCCTGGATCATCAGCGCGCTCACCGGACGGTGGCTGACCGACACCTCCTTCGGACTGCGGGCGATGAGGGCAGAGGTCACCGAGGCGGTCACCCTGAACCAGCCTCAGTACCAGTCAGCGGAACTGCTCATCGGGGCTCACTCGCACGGCTTCCGAGTCGTCGAGGTGCCGGGCACCATGCACCTTCGCGCCGCGGGCAGCACCAAGAAGGGCGGAAACCTCGTGTACGGCATGCGGTACGCCCGTGTCGTACTGGGCACCTGGTGGCGGGAGGGGTGCCCTGCGCCACCGGACGACCACGCCCCGGCCCTCCTCGGCACCGTTGCCGGCGAAAGCGTTTCCCGGACAACAAGCCGGTGAACACGCCGGCGACGAGCCGACCAGGCCCCGCCGACGATGCCGCCAGCGACCCCACGGATGATCGCGTTGCCGAGCACTCCCACGACCCGGTCGAGGCTCCCCCGACGCGGCAAGCCCACGACGATGGCGGTCGCTCGCCGCACCGTGCGTGGCACGTGGAGCACCGGCCGTTCCTGGTCGCACTGCTGGTCGGAGCATCGCTGCGGGTGGTGGTCCAGCTGGCCTACACGCCCGGCCTGGTGCACAGCGATGGCCCGACGTACCTGGAGTTCCTCGACACTCTCACACCCGACCGGGACCGCCCGGCCGGCTATGGGCTGCTCCTCCTGTATCCGCTGTCCCTGCTGACCGACAAGGTGGTCCTCGTCACTGCTGTCGCGCAGCACCTGCTGGGACTGGCTACGGCGGTGATGATCTATGTGGTGCTGCGCCGATGGGAGGTCGGACGCTGGGCTGCGGCGCTGGCAACGCTGCCGGTGCTCTTCGACGCCTTGTCGCTCATCATGGAGGCCACGGTGTTGAGCGACACGCTCTTCGCGTTCCTGGTGGTGTCCGCCGTGGTCGTGCTCGGCTGGCGCCGGCAGCCGACACCGGGCCTGGCATTCCTCGCCGGCGCGATCCTCGGGGTCTCGGTGACGGTCCGGCTGGTCGGCGAGCCTCTCGTCGTCATCGCTGTGGGATTCTGCGTTCTCGCCGGAGGTACCTGGAAGGCCCGGCTGGCCTCGGCTGCGGCGCTCGCGGTGGCCTTTGCCATGCCGCTACTCGTCTATGCGACCTGGTATCACCACGAGCGCGGCATCTACGCCCTCTCGGAGTTCAGCGGTCGATCGTTCTACACCCGGTCGACCACATTCGTCGACTGTCGCCACCTGTCGGTGCCGCGATACGAAATGGTGCTGTGCCCGCCCGAACGGCGCGGACATCGCCACGACCCGACGTACTACTCATGGCTGGACGATCGGACACTGCCGCGCCTGCATCCACCTCCGGGCACCACTCGAGACGAGGCGATGCGCGACTTCGGGCTCACCGCAATCCGCAGCCAGCCCTTCGACTATGCCCGGCTCGCAGTGCGCGACTTCGCGCTGAACTTCGACGT
>JBKPNJ010000010.1:0-10541 GCA_046732575.1 Actinomycetota bacterium | reverse complement strand
GGATCATCTCGGCGCTGTCGAGGCGTTCCTGGCCAAGACCACACCGAGCTTCGAGGGACGCTGACCTGACCGGGACTCCTCTTCGCCCTCGTGCCGGCACGCGTCTGCGAGCCGCATCGACGCGAGCCGCGCTCGTCGGCGTACTCCCCTTGGTCACCCTCACGCCGCTGCTCAATCCCCTCCCGCCATCCGACACCTATTCCGCGCCATCCGACACCTATCCCGCGTCATCCGACACTTATCGCGCCGTCGGCCGGTCCCTGGCCGACGGGGTGCCGGTGAGCAACCGGGTCCGCCAGCTGGTCACCGTGACCTCGGCCAGATGGGACACCACCCGCGCGGTGCTGCAGGCCTGGGCCCGGCCGCGGGGCGGCTCCTGGCATCGGGTGGCGGGGCCGTTCCCGGCCCGGATCGGCTACTCCGGCTGGGTACGGGCGCGGGTCCGCCTGCAGTCCACCGGTACGACTCCGGTCGGGACGTTCACACTGCCCCGGGCCTTAGGTGCTCTTGCCGATCCGGGCACCTCGCTGCCGTACGTCCGCTTCGACGACGACGACTACTGGCCGTATGAGCCTCGGGACCCGGCGACGTACAACGTGTACCAGCCCTCGAAGTCGCCCCAGACACACTGGCGCCGTGGTTACGCCGAGCACCTGAGTACCTTCGTGCCCGACTACGACTACGCCGCGGTGATCGGCTTCAACCTTCCGCACCACATTCGGTACTCAGCGGCCCGCGGCCAGCGCATCGCACGCGACCGCGCGGACACCACACGTGGCGGGGGCATCTTCCTGCACGTGCGCGACGGCGGTCCGACAGCCGGCTGCGTCGCGATCGCGGAGAGGAACATGCGCCGGGTGCTGAGCTGGCTGCGGGCGGATCGGCGGCCGCGGATCGTGATGGGTCCGCGCGGATCCGTCGCGTCGCCGTGATGCCGGCCTTCCGACCGCACCCGCCGATCCCACCACCCCGGGCGGGGTCAGCGATGAGCTCCCAGAGCGCGGAGCAGCCCGCTGGGCGACACCACGCGCAGGTAGCGCCAGGACGGGTCGTCGTTGTACTCCACGGTGACCAGCGCGCCGCGATGGCTGGCGTTGAACCATTGGGTGAGCGTGCCGTGGCACACTCCGTCACAGGCGAACACCTTCCGCGGCAGGTACATGAACCGGGCGAGCCGTCTGGCGAATCGGGGATTCTTGGATTCGTAGGTGTCCACGCCGTACAGCGGCTGATGGAAGGAGACCACGTAGTCGGGGTCGATCCGATTCAGGAAGCGCATCAGCACCCTGGTCTCCGGTTCGGACGCCGGCCGGGGACCCGAGTAGTAGACGCCGGTCAGCGGCACCCAGTTCCTCGGGAAGTTGCGGTTGAGGTCGACGCCGTGTGCGTTGTGCCGATCGTGTCGCGCAACGCCATCCGGGTTGGCGGTGGGGATGAGCCAGAGATCGACTCCCCATATCCGCCTCGCCTGGCGCAGGACCCGCAGTGTGACCCGCGGAGCTGTCTCGCTGCCGTGCATCGCGGCCAGTGCGACGGCTGTGGTGCCGGCCGCAGGGTCGCCGAGGTGGAACGCCCTGATAGCGCGACCCTCGACGCTGTGGCCGATCACGCGTACGCCGATGACCGCGCCACGACCCGTCCCCGGGCCCGCGGAGGAACCGGCGGCCGTCTGATCCCCGACCAGCGCGAGCGAACAGAACACCGCGGCCACGAGCATCGACCGCCTGCCGATGGGCATGCTGCCTCCTTGGTCAGCGGCGCCAGCAGTAGACGAGGTGGTCGTTGACCATGCCGCTGGCCTGCATCAACGCGTGGCACGTCGTCGGCCCGACGAACGCGAAGCCGGTGCGCTTGAGTTCCTTGGCCATCGCCACGGACTCCGGGGTGGAGGATGCGACGTCGGCGAGCGTCCGGGGTGCGGGGCCGGGTTGCGCCGGTGCGTACGACCAGAGCAGCTCGGCGAACGACTGACCAAGATCCCGTACCGCCCGTGCATTGCCGATGGCGGCGTCGATCTTCCTGCGGTTGCGAACGATGCCGGGGTCGCGCATCAGCCGGTCGACATCGGTCTCGTCGAACGCCGCCACGACCTGCGGGTCGAACCCACCGAAAGCCGCCCGGAACCGTTCGCGCTTGCGCAGGATGGTCAGCCACGACAGCCCGGACTGGAACGACTCGAGCGTGAGCCGTTCGTAGAGCCCGCGGTCGTCGCGGACCGGGCGCCCCCACTCGTCGTCGTGGTAAGCGATGTAGTCCGGGGTCGCCTCCGCCCAGTCGCAGCGCCGCGGCTCGCGGGTGCCAGCGGTGCTCACTGCACGTGCCCGGGCGCCTGGCGCTGCTCCACCAGCCGGCGGAGCCTTCTGAGCGCCAGGTCGAGCATCGCGACCGCCACCGGCCGAGCCGCCGGCCAGGCCCAGCCGGTCAGCCTGCCCCCGGGGAGGGCCAGCCGTTCCCACCAGGTGAACCGCGCCCCCGAGGGGGCCGGCTGCACCTCGAACGCCGCTTCACCGCGCACCACGGTCCCGGTGTGGAGTACCTCACAGCGCCATGGCGGATCCCATCGGGTGATCGTCATCGAGTCCCAGAAACCGATCCGCCCGATTCCCGTCCACGCGCGCACCTGTCCACCCAGGGCGGCCGGAGACTCGCCGACGCCCTGCGTGCGCGTCAGGGGGATCCACTCTCCCTGCCGGTCCCAGTCCGTGACCGCATCCCACACCTGCTGGGGGCTCGCGGCGATCGCGATGGAGGACCCGAGCATGACGTACGCCATCAGTCGAGGCTCTCACGCGTCGGGGCGCCTTGGCCGCGGTCACGCGCCGCGGTGTCCGGAGGCGAGGTGTCCTCAGGGGTGTCCCGGCCGTCCAGGGCGTCACGGCCGTCCAGGGAGTCACGGGTCTCGTCGTTGTCACGGGTCTCATTGGCCGGGTGGTTGTCTCGGGCCTTTCGGGCGTCCCTGGCCTCGCGGATGGCCAGCTCCTCGGCGAGCCGGTCGAGCAGCGAGTCGACCTCGTCCATCCGATAGCCGCGTACGCCTATCGCGAACTGGACATGGCGCAGATCGCGTGACGTCAGCATGCGCTCGGCCGCGACGACGGTGTCGGGACGGTCAGGAAAGACCGGCTCCATCGCGTCGCCGCGTCCCAGGGCGACGACGGTGATCGCCCCGATGAGCAGGACGACGACGATGGCGAAGGCCCACATCACGCAGTCGATCGTGTCACACGGTCCAACTGGGACGAGGAGCGATGCACGACCGAGGCGCTGGGGGGCAGGTCAGCGTCAATCGGGGCGGGTGGCGCTGGGCGCGCTGCCCGCACCGGGTTCGGGACCGGTGCGGCGTCCGTCTGCCGCGATGAGGTAGCCGACGGCGACGTCGACGTCATCGGTGAGCTGGAGGAGCGCCAGATCCGGTTCGTCGATCTTCCGCTCGGCGAGCACGGTGTGCTTCAGCCAGTCGAGCATCCCGGCCCAGTAGTCGGTGCCGAGCAGAACGATCGGGAACGACGTCACCTTCTGGGTCTGGACCAGCGTCAGGGCCTCGAACACCTCGTCGAAGGTCCCGAAACCGCCGGGCATCACCACGAACCCCTGGCCATACTTGACGAACATCGTCTTGCGGGCGAAGAAGTAGCGGAAGTTGATGCCGATGTCGACCCACTCGTTCAGCCCCGCCTCGAAGGGCAGCTCGATTCCGAGCCCGACCGACACGCCCCCGGCCAGCGACGCGCCCTTGTTCGCCGCCTCCATCACCCCCGGTCCGCCTCCGGTGATGACGGCGTAGCCCGCTTCGACCAGCGCCCGCCCCAGGTGAACACCCTTCGCGTACATGGGGTCGTCGACCGGCGTGCGTGCCGAGCCGAACACGCTGATCGCCGGCCCCAGCTCCGCGAGCATCCCGAATCCCTCGACGAACTCGGACTGGATCCGCAGCACGCGCCACGGGTCGGTGTGCACCCAGTCGGTCGACCCGCGCGAGTCGAGCAGGCGCTGGTCGGTCGTGCTGGTCTGCACCTGGCTGCGACGCATCACGACCGGACCGCGCTGCTTCTCGGGTGGTTCATCCACCGGTCGATCCGGATGGATGGACTGGTCGCTCATCAGCCCAGGCTAGACCCGGTCAGCCGGTGAGCCAGGCCGTCATCGTCTGCTCGCAGCTGTGCAGGTGCGCCAGCGGCACGAACTCTCCCCGGCTGTGGGCCAGCTGCGGGTCACCCGGCCCGAAGTTGACAGCGGGTACGCCGAGAGCGCTGAACCTGGCCACGTCGGTCCAGCCGAACTTGGGGTTCACCTCACCCCCCACCGCCTGCGCGAAGGCCGCCGCCGCCGGCCGGTCCAGTCCTGGCATCGCGCCGGGGGCAGAGTCGACCAGCTCGACGTCGAAGCCCTCGAACAGCTCGCGCAGATGCTCCAGCGCCTCCTCCTCCGACCGATTGGGCGCGAAGCGGTAGTTGACCGAGATGCGGCACTCGTCGGGGAGCACATTGCCGGCGACGCCGCCGCTGATCTGGACTGCGTTCAGGCCCTCACGGAAGCGCAGACCGTCGACAACCGGCGAGCGGGGGGCGTACGTGAGCAGCCGCTCGATGACCTCGCCGGCCCCGTGTATCGCGTTGACGCCCATCCACCAGCGAGCGCTGTGCGCCCGGACGCCAGGAACGATGATGTCGATCCGGATCGACCCCTGGCAGCCCGCCTCGACGACGGCATTGGACGGCTCCATCAGCACCGCGAAGTCCGCCTCGAGCAGCTGCGGTTCCGACTCGGCCAGGCGGCCCAGCCCGTTCCGGACAGCCTCCACCTCCTCGCACTCGTAGAAGATGTAGGTGACGTCACGGGTCGGCGCGGCGATCGTGGCCGCCAGCCTCAGCGCGATCGCCACACCGCCCTTCATGTCGCAGGACCCCAGTCCGTACAGGTTGCCGCCGTCGAGCCGGGAGGGCAGGTTGTCGCTGAGCGGGACGGTGTCAAGATGCCCGGCGATCGCCACCCGCTCGTTCAGGCCCAGCTGTGTACGCGCCACCACGGTGTCTCCGTGTCGGGTCACCTCGAGATGGCTGAACGGCCTGAGGGCGCCCTCGACGGCGTCCGCGATCGCCTGCTCGTTCCCACTCACCGACTCGATGTCGACAAGCGACGCCGTCAGCGAGGTGATGTCCTGTGTGAGGTCCAGGGAGGTCATGCCGGCCATTGTGTCGCTCCTGACCGCACGTGGCAGACGGGCCTCGGCGCTGGCCGCCGGCCGCGCGGGGCGGGCGTCAGCGACCCGTCACGAATGCGCAGAACTCATTGCCCTCGGGGTCGGCGAGCACATGCCAGTCGGCGCCGGACAGAGGCGGCCTGAGCACTGTCGCGCCGGCTTCGGCCAGCGGCGTGAGGTCGTCGACGCTGACATCCCAGTGGATGCGGTTCTTCGCCGTCTTGGGCTCGGGCACCGGAACGAAGACCATCGCTTCGAACGGCGCTCCGTCGATCTCGTCCACCCACCAGAAGCCTTCGCCGTCCCCGCCACCCAACCGAGCCGCGAGGACGTCGGACCACCACGCGGCGATGGCCCTCGGGTCTGCCGAGTCGACGACAACCTCGTACAGCCGCAGGGCGGGCGGCTCGTCGCGTACGAAGGCACAGAACTCGCCGCCCTCGAGATCGGCCATGACCGTCCAGTGACGATCGCCCTCGGGCTCGCGGACGACCGCGCCGAGCTGCTGTAGCTCCGCGATCGAGCCGGTGTGAACGTCGAGATGCACCCGGTTCTTGACCGCCCTGGGCTCGGGCACTGTGTTCATCCAGATCCTGTGCCGGCTGGTCGGGCCGTTCAGCACTCCGCTGTCCCCGTCGGACTTGAACCGCAGACCCAGCACCCCTGCGTAGAACCGTCCAAGAGCCTCCCCACCGGTCGTGTCGATGCACAGATCCTTGTAGCGCGCGATCGCCATGCCCGCGACACTAGCGACGCCCGCTAGCGTGACGACCGTGACATCTCCCGCGCAGGCACCTTCGCAGGCCTCGGCCCGCGGGGCGTGGGGGTTCGGGCTGGCGAGTACGAGCGATGGCCGGGTCCTCGACGCGTGGTACCCGGCTCCAGAGCTGGCGCGGGAGGGACGGCCTCCGAGCCCGCCGGCTCGGCCTCCGGCGGAGCTGCTCGCTGTGGAGGGGACCGACGAGATCCGCCGAATCGGGCGACGGGTTGTCCGGACCGTCATCGACGACCTGTCGGCACCCCCGGCGGACACCGCTGACGCGTACCTGAGGCTGCATCTGCTCAGCAGCCGACTGGTGCCTCCGCACGGGCTGAACCTCGACGGGTTGTTCGGCGTACTGGAGAACGTCGTGTGGACCAATCTCGGCGCATGCGCCGTCGACGACTTCGAGGCGACACGGCTGAGGGCTCGCGCGTCCGGGGGCCAGCTACAGGTGTTCGGCGTGGACAAGTTCCCGCGGATGACCGACTATGTGGTGCCCTCCGGGGTGCGGATCGCCGATGCGGACCGCGTCCGCCTCGGAGCCCACCTGGCCAGCGGCACGACCGTGATGCACGAAGGCTTCGTGAACTACAACGCGGGCACGCTCGGGGTCTCGATGGTCGAGGGCCGCATCTCGGCCGGTGTTGTCGTCGGCGACGGCTCCGACATCGGTGGCGGCGCATCGATCATGGGCACGTTGTCGGGAGGGGGCAAGCAGGTCATCTCGATCGGCGAGCGGTGCCT
The DNA here is from genome assembly GCA_046732575.1 of Actinomycetota bacterium. Classification (GTDB taxonomy): domain Bacteria; phylum Actinomycetota; class Actinomycetes; order Propionibacteriales; family Nocardioidaceae; genus JBKPNJ01. The sequence goes on along the minus strand of JBKPNJ010000010.1, from coordinate 3,834 downwards.
GCTCGGGGCCAACTCCGGCATCGGGATCAGCCTCGGCGACGACTGTGTCGTCGAAGCCGGGTGTTACGTCACCGCTGGTACGAAGGTCACCGGTCCAGACGGCACAGTCGTCAAGGCGGTGCAGCTGTCGGGAAGGGACGGGATGTTGCTCCGGCGGAACTCCCTCTCGGGTGCCGTCGAGGTCGTACCCACCCGCGGCGTCGGGATCGAGCTCAACGCGGCGCTGCACTCCAACGATTGAGCCTGCCCCGCCGACAGTTATTCGCCGCGATCCGACTGTTATTCGCCGCGATCCGACAGCTATTCCGCGCCATCCGACACTTACGGTTGAGTCACCATGACGCGCGTACCACGACACCATGGGCGGGTGGCGGCCGGCGCCGTCGCGCTCGCCCTCACCGGGCTCGCCGCGTGGTACGCGGTGCGCACCGGCGCCGGTCCGCTACCTGACCCCGAGCACTGTGTTGCCAGCGTCAACGGGCATTCGGTGGCGCTGGACCTGGAGCAGGCCCAGAACGCCTCGATCATCGCCGGCATAGGCGTTGCCCGGGGTCTGCCCGCCCGGGCGGTGTCGATCGCGCTCGCGACTGCATACCAGGAGTCGGACATCCGCAACCTCGACCACGGCGACCGTGACTCGCTTGGGCTCTTCCAGCAACGCCCCTCCCAGGGCTGGGGGACCAAGAGGGAGGTGCAGGACCCGTACTACGCCGCCAACGCGTTCTATGACGCACTGGGGCAGGTGGATGGGTACCAGGACATGCCGATCACACAGGCCGCCCAGGAGGTGCAACACTCGGCGTTCGGCGGCGCGTACGCCGACCATGAGTCCGACGCGCGGGCGCTCGCATCCGCACTCACGGGGTACAGCGATGCCGCCTACACCTGCAGCGTGGAGGCTCAGGACCAGACCGGGCAGCGGCTCGGCCGCGAGGGGCTCACGGCGCGAGCGGACGCGGTACGCAGCGACCTGCTGCGCGTGTTCGGTTCGCTGCCGATGGGCGGCTTCACGCCCGGCGGCGTGGCGACCGGCCACGCGAAGGGGTCAGCACACTACGAGGGTCGGGCCATCGACGTGTTCGTACGACCAGTCACCCCGGACACCACGCGGATGGGGTGGGCGATCGCGAGCTACCTGGTGGGAAATGCCGCCCGGCTCAGGATCGCCACGATCATCTTCGCCGACCGAATCTGGACCGCGGCCAAGTCCGACGACGGCTGGCGTGCATACGACGCCCCCGGTACGGACGCCACCTCGCGGCACCTCGACCATGTCCACGTCGACGTGTCGTAGCCCGGGGCAGGTGTCGGACGACCTCGAATAACTGTCGGACGGCGCCGAATAACTGTCGGATCGCGGAAGAGCGGTGGGTCAGGAGGTGGGTCGGAGTCGGTCGTGGACCAGAGCAGCACTCTCGTCCGGAACGGTCAACGCGATCCGGACGTGCTGTGATCCGGCAGCTCCGTAGAAGTGTCCGGGCGCGACCAGGATCCCCCGCTCGGCAAGCCGGCTGACCGTGTCCAGACAGGGCTCGCCGCGGGTCGCCCACAGGTAGACCGAAGCCTCGGAGTGGTCGATGCGGAATCCGGCACCCTCGAACGCTGCGCGCAGCACCGCCCGCCGAGCCGCGTGCCGCGCGCGCTGGGTCTCCACGTGCGCGTCATCGCAGAGTCCGGCCATCAGAGCGCTCTGGATCGGGCCCGGCATCATCAGGCCGAGGTTCTTGCGTACGGCCAGCAGCCGGGCCACGATCTCGGGGTCCCCGGCCACGAACGCCGCCCGGTAGCCGGCCAGGTTGGAACGCTTCGACAGCGAGTGGACCGACAGCAGACCCTCGAACGAGCCGCCGCACACGTCAGGGTGCAGGATCGACACCGGCTGGGCTTCCCAGGCGAGCTCCAGATAGCACTCGTCGGAAGCGACCAGTACCCCGCGTTCGCGGGCCCAGGCGACGACCTTGCGCAGATGCTCGACCGGCAGCACCCGGCCGGTCGGGTTCGACGGCGAGTTCAGCCAGAGCAGCGCAGGAGCCGCTGGGCCGAGTGACACGGTGGAGTCGGTGGCGACCACCTCGCACCCGGCCAGCCTGGCGCCGACCTCGTACGTCGGATAGGCGAGCTCCGGGATCACAACGACGTCGCCTCGCCCAAGCCCCAGATGCAGGGGCAGCGACGCGATCAGCTCCTTGGAGCCGATGCTCGGCAGGACCGCATCGGCGTGCAGCCCGACGACCCCGAACCTGCGGGCCAGCCAGTCGACGGCGGCTCGGCGACATCCGACCGACCCGAACGTCGACGGGTATCCGGGAGCGTGAGCCCCGGCGACGAGCCCCTTGCGCGCGATCTCCGGCGACGGGTCGACCGGGCTGCCCACCGACAGGTCGACCAGCCCACCGGGGTGTTGCCGCGCCAGGTCCTCGAACGCCGTCAGGCTGTCCCAGGGGAACTCGGGCAGCCGCGAGGCGACGTCCCGGGCGGCGAAACGCGCCACCCACCCTCTCGGGTCCGGCGACGCGTCCACGTCGTTGACCGGCTGACCTATGGGGTCACTCCTGTTCCTGTGGCGGGAGGGCCGCGATCAGCGGATGGTCCTTGTCGATCATCCCGAGCTTGGACGCTCCGCCGGGGGATCCGAGATCGTCGAAGAACTCGACGTTGGCGGCATAGTAGGGCTTCCACTGCTCGGGAGTGTCGTCCTCGTAGAAGATCGCCTCCACCGGGCAGACCGGTTCGCACGCTCCGCAGTCCACGCACTCGTCGGGGTGGATATAGAGCATCCGCTTGCCCTCGTAGATGCAGTCGACCGGACATTCATCGACGCAGGCCCGGTCCTTCAGGTCTACACACGGCTGCGCGATGACGTAGGTCAACGGATCCTCCTCGCTCGGGTCGGGCTACCGCCCGGACGGCTGATGCAAACCCTAGTATCGCCTTGCCGAACGTGGATGAGAAATCAGGTCTCGCCCGATGGGAGCGGTGGTGGGATCACGATGCCGCTGCAGCGTGCTGACGTAGGCCGCCGCGTCGTGGTCCGGTCCCGCGTTCCCGGCGAGACCGCGCCCAGCGGACGGCAGGCGCTGACCGACGTCCTGGGCCGGCTCGAGAGTTGGGACGCCGATGCGCTGAGCGTACGCAAGGCCGACGGGACGCTGGTCCGGATCCGCCTGGCCGACGTTGTCGCCGGGAAGCCGGTCCAGGAACGGCCTCTGCGCCGCCCACGCGGCGTCCCGGATCCCGCCATCGCCATCAGCGCGGAGGAGCTGGAGCGCATCTGCTCCGAGGGGTGGCCACCGGCCGTCTCGCGCGCCCTCGGCGAGTGGCTCCTGAGGGCCGCCGGTGGTTTCACCGGGAGGGCCAACTCCGCCTTGGTGACCGGTGACCCCGGTGTCGGTTTCGACGCCGCGCTCGACGTCGTGAGTGCGTTCTATGCCGAGCGAGGGTTGCCCGCCATGGCACAGGTCGTCGTCGGGACCGCGGAGGAGCGTGCACTGCGCGGCCGGCGCTGGCGCGACGCTCGTCCGGCACAAGGTGATGTGCTCGTGCAGGTCGCGCCGGTGCGTGAGGCTCTGCAACGGAGCACCGGCGCCGGAGGCCCGGTCTCGTTGTCGCGGCATGCGGACGCGGGTTGGATCTCGCGGTACGCCCGTGCCGGGGCGGCCGACGCCGACGTTGTCCGTGCCCTGCTCGAAGGCGCGGACGAGGTCAGGTTCGCCCGCATCGGCTCGCCCCCGGTGGCGATCGGTCGCGCCGCCATCAGCCGCGACTGGGTCGGGCTCGCCGCGGTGGAGGTCGAGCCGGCGGCGCGGGGGAAGGGCCTGGCCCGCGCCGTGGTGG
>JBKPNJ010000009.1:0-10808 GCA_046732575.1 Actinomycetota bacterium | reverse complement strand
GTAGGGCAGCCGGGCGGCGTAGTCGAAGATCTTGGCCAGCCGGCCGAGCCCGTCAGGGTGACTCGAGGCGTACTCCGCCCCCATGAACGCCACCGGATCGGCAGCGACCGCTTCCGCGAGCAGCAGACGGCGGCCGTCGCTACCGCGCAGGTAGCTCAGCCCCTCGTCGTCTGGCCCCACCCGGTTGTCGGCCGGCGTCGTCGAAGCGAGCCAGCGCTCGCAGATGAAGCCCCGCTCGCCGACGTCGTACGCCTCCTCGTCGAGCCCCAGACGCCGCCCTGGGGGGAGGAAGTCGCGGGCCACCCAGGCAGGCTCGAGCCGCAGCAGGCCGTTGCCATCGGACAGGAGCTCTTCGACTGTCGACCGAGAGGTGGGCACGCGATACCTCACACGGGATCGAGGGGCATCCGAGCTAGCCCTTGATGCCGGTCATCGAGATGCCCTGAATGAACCGCCGCTGGAAGATGGCGAAGATGACCACCATGGGCAGCGTGGCGATCACCGAGCCGGCGAACAGGACATCCCATGAGGTCCTGTTCTTGACCACGAAGAGGGCCAGACCGAGCGGCGCGGTGTATCGATCCTCGCTGGAGATGATGATGAGCGGCCAGAGGAAGTCCTCCCATGACCCGATGAACGTGAAGATCGCCACCGCGGCCAGGGCGGGGCCGCACAGCGGTAGCACGACCTGCCAGTAGATGCGGAACTCCGAGGCCCCGTCGATACGTGCCGCGTCGAGTAGGTCGTCGGGGATCGACTGCATGTACTGGCGCAGCAGGAAGATGCCGAAGGCGCTCACCGCCCCGGGCAGGATGAGTCCCCAGTAGGAGTCGAGCCAGCCGTGGCCTCCGTTCCCGAAGATGTCGTTGCCGTTGAAGAGCGGGATGTGCTTGAGCACGAGGTAGTTGGGGATCACCGTCAGCGGGAAGGGGATCATCATGGTCGCGAGGAACATCACGAAGATGGCGTCGCGACCCGGGAACTTGCGCTTGGCGAACACGTACGCAGCGAGCGAGTTGAAGAACAGCTGCAGGAGCGTGACGGACGTGGCGATGAACGCACTGTTGGCGAACCACCGCCACGCGTTGTTGGCTCCCGCACCGGTTACCTTGGCCTCTCCCTGGCCGAAGAAGATCTTGTAGCCGTCGAGCGTCGGGCTGGGCGGTATCCAGTGCGGCGACGGATCGAACATGTCGGCGAGCGACTGGAAGGACGCGCTGATCAGCCACGCGAACGGCGCCACGAACAGGATCGCGCCGGGCACGAGGATGGCGTACCTGAGCAGCATGCTCAGTCGCCTTCGCTTGTTGCGTCCGACGGAGTGCGAGCGCCGTGGCGGCTCGGTCGGATCGATCTCGGTGGGACCGATCTCCGGGCGCTCCACGGTTGCCGTCATGCGTCGGCCCTCCTCGCCAGGTGGAGCTGGAGCACGGTGAACACGAACAGCATCGCGAAGAGCGCATAGGCGAGTGTGCTGGCGTATCCCATGTCGAAGAACTGGAAAGCGGTCTGCCAGATCAGGTAGACCATCACCGTCGTTCGCTCCGCTGGACCGCCGCTGGTCATGATGAAGATCTGGGTGAAGACCTGGAAGGAGCCGATGATCCCGATGACCAGCAGGAACAGTGTCGTGGGCCTGAGCATCGGGATCGTGATGTAGCGAAGCCGGGAGAAGGCGCCCGCACCGTCCACCTCGGCTGCCTCGTAGAGCTCCTGCGGCACCGCCTGCAGGCCGGCCAGGTAGATGACCATCGAGAACCCGATGCCGGCCCAGATCTGCATCAGGATCAGGGCCGGCATCGCCAGGTCCTTGTCGGACAGCCACAGCAGCGGCTGGTCTATCAGATGCGCCTTGAGCAGGTAGTAGTTGAACAACCCGTGGTCACCGTTGTAGAGCCACTTCCAGACGATCGAGACCACGACGAAGGGAGTGACGACCGGGAGGAAGAACAGCGTCCTGAAGAGGCTCCGCCCATGCAGTGGCTCGTTGAGCAGCAGCGCCACCGCGAGCCCGATGGCCATGGTGCAGGGCACGGATGCCCCGGTGAAGTAGAAGGTGTTGATCGCGGCGCGACGGAAGTCCTCATCGTCGAGCAGGCGCCGATAGTTGTCGAGACCCACGAACGGCTTGTCCGGCTCGATGATGCTCCACTGGTGGAACGTGAGGTAGAAGGAGAAGATCAGCGCGAAGATCGTGAACACCATGAACAGCAGGAGTCCGGGGGAGATGAAGAGGTACGCCGTCCACTCGCGTCGCATCCGGTAGAGCGTGTATCGCAGGCCCTTCTTCTGTTTGGGCAGCGGTTTCGGCCGGGCCGCCATCATGTCAACTGCCATGCCTGCCCCTTCCCGCGTGGCCAGCCCGGGCTCGATGGCCCGGGCTGGCTCTGCTCAACGGTCACATGTCGGAAGCAAACGCGCTGCTGTGGGTCAGCGGGAGAAGATCTCCTCGGCCTTGTCGGCGGCGTTGTCGAGTGCCTCCGACGCGGTCTGGTCTCCGTACATCGCTTTGCCCAGCTCCGTGTTGAGCTCGGTCTCGACCTCACCGTACTTCGGGTTCGGGGCCCCCGCCGGGATGCCGCAGTCCTTCATGTCCTTGGCGAAGCCGGTGAGGATCGGCTTGGCCTTGTACAGCGCCGGATCCTCTAGCTGCTTGGTCAGCGTGGGCAGCTGGGTGCCGGTGTTCTCGCCGGGAACGCCGGGGATGCCCTTGTACGTCCACTGCGCGATGATCTCGGGCTGGGAGAGGTACTCGATCCACTTCCACGCGGCGTCGTTGTTGTCGGTCTTGAACAGGACGAGCGCATCCCCGGCAAGGGTGGTCGCGCACCCCGCCGGTCCCTTCGGCAGCGGCGCAGTCGCCCACTTCCCGGTGATCTCCGGCGCGTCTTCCACGATCACGCCGGCGAGCCAGTTCCCGGCGATGTACATGCCGACCTGGCCCTGTTCGAACGCCACCCGGCCGTCGTAGGAGTTGGAGTTGAGGTAGTCCGGCGGGGCGTACTTGGTCAGGCCCACGTAGAACTCCGCCGACTGCTTGCCCTCGGGGCTGTCGAACGCGACGTCCTTGCCGTCATCGGTCAGCTGCTGCCCGCCCGCCTGGTACAGGAAGGGGTACCAGTAGTAGGCGGACTCCGACGCGAACATCGCGATGCCGTACTGGTTCTGGTCGGGGTTCGTCAGCGCCTTGGCGTCCGCTTCCATCTCTTCCCAGGTTGTCGGCGGATGGTCGATACCGGCCGCCTTGAACAAGTCCTTGCGGTAGAACAGGCTGGTCGACTCACCCTCGAAGGGCAGGCCGTACATGCTGCCGTCGACCGTTACCCACTGCTTGAACGCCGGGACGTAGGCGGCGGGGTCCACCCAGTCGCTGCGGGCGATGTAGTCGTCGAGGTTGACGAGAGCGTCGCGCCCGGCGAACGAGGCCACGGCGCCGGCGTCCACGAACGCCGAGTCCGGCGGGTTGTTGCCGGCGATCTGCACGGTGAGTCGCTGCTGGGAGTTGTCTGCATTGACGTTCTGGAACTCAATGTCGATATTGGGGTGCTCGGCCTCGAAGTTGGACGCGAGCTTCTTCATGCCAGGGGTGGTCCCCACCCATGACGAGAAGGAGATTGTCACCGGCTCGGTGGGCTCCGGCACCGGGCCCTTGCCCTGGCCCGCGGTGTCACTGGTGTCGTCGCTACCGCCGCCACATCCGGCCGCGACCAGGGCGAGAACGGTGGCGCCACCGACCAGCGCCATCGATCGTCGGGAGACAGCTTTTCTCACGGACTTGCTCCTCACTCGATCCGGGGCCGGACACGACGTACAAACCCCCGCCAAATCGTTTGGCTTGCCTTCGGAAGCGTGCTAGACGACCACGCGGTTGTCAAGGGATCCTCGGCTCGCATCACCGGTCGCGTCCCAATCGTTGCGCACCGCTCGGGCGGCCGAAGGTGACTGCCCGTAGCGCCGCCGGTAGGCCCGCCCGAAGTGCGACGGGCTGTTGAACCCGGCCGCGTGGCACACCTCGGTGACCCCCAGGTCGGTGGCCGCGAGCAGTGAGCGGGCGAAGCGGAGTCGTCGCTGCTGCAGGTACACCTGGAACGGGATCCCGGTGAACTCGCGGAAACGCTCGCTGAAGTAGTTCGGGGACAGATGTGCCTGTGCCGCCGCGTGCGCGAGAGTGACCGGCTCACGGAAGTGGTGGTCGACGAACAGCACGGCCCGGGCGATCGCCGAGTCCGGCCGCGGCCGGTGCTGCCGCTCCACCGCTCCCTGGCTGCCCGCGCAGCGCCTTGCGAACGCGATCAGGATGCAGCCGACGAGGGCATCGGTGAGGGCCGCCGCGCCCGGCCGCTGTGCCTGCGACTCGTCCCAGAGCCGGAGGAAGTCCTCCCGGGCCTCGTCGAAGCTGGCGAGCGTCCAGGCCGGCCAGGCCGACCAGTCGGCTGCCGAGGCGAGCAGGCCGAGCAGCTGCTGTTCGACCACTCCGGGGTCGATCACGACGTTGAGACAGGTGAGCGGCTGCTCGCTGGTGGCGTCGATGCGGTGGAAGTCCGCCGGCGTCAGCAGGAAGGCGCTGCCTGGCTGCAGGGTCTCCGGCTCGCCGTTGAGCAGATGGCAAGCGGTTCCCTCGAGGACGAAGGCCATCTCGTAGAACTCGTGCCAGTGGACGTCGACACGGCGCAGCTCCTGCCGGATGACGCGGATCCGCACCGGCGGCGCGAGCAGCGCATCGATCGTGTAGCGCTCGAGCTCCTCGTCCACACCGACCCCGATGGAAATCGTTTTGGCAAAGTCCTGGTACCCTACGAACCGCCATAGGGGGTGTCAAGCGTCCCCGCCGCGGCCTCGTGCCCGCACCGCGGCGGAAGCCGGTCGTCGGCGACCCACTCGGCAACGGCGGGGAGACGAGGGAGGCGACGTCGATGTCCGATGTCGACACAGACCCGCCGCGAGGTCCGGCCCGAGTGACGATCTCACAGGTGGCCAGTCTTGCCGGCGTGAGTCCCACAACCGTGTCGCACGTGTTGTCGGGTAACCGGATCGTCGGGGCGGCCACCCGCGCCACGGTGGAGGAGGCGGTACGCAAGCTCGGCTACCGGCCGAACATCGTGGCCCGCAACCTTCGGACCCGGCGGTCGCACATGATCGCGGTGATCGTCCCCGACATCACCAACCCGTTCTACAGCGTGCTGATCCGTGGGCTCGCCGACGCCGCCGACGGCGCGGACTACGGGACATACGTCTGCAACACCGACGGGATCCTGGACCGGGAGCAGAAGTTCATCGAGGACGTCCTCGACCGCGGCGTGGACGGTGTCGTGATGGCGTCGGTCAACGTCGCCCCCGACGACGTGTTCAACCCTGCCCGTTTCGGCCCCCCGGTGGTGTCGCTCGGGGAGCGGATCGACCACCCCGAGACCGACACGGTGGCGCCCGATGACGAGGGCGGCTCCCATGCGGCGACCATGCACCTGATCGCGAAAGGTGCCCGGCGCGTGGCGATGATCTCGGGTCCCGCCGGCTCCGGCGAGGCTCGGGTGCGTGGCTACCGTCGGGCGCTGGACGAATCAGCACGGACAGTCGACGACACCCTGATCGAGCACGGCGACTGGACACGTGTCGGCGGTCAGACCGGAATGCGCTCACTGATGACACGTGACCCCCGCCCGGACGCGGTCTTCTGCGGCAACGACCTCATCGCCATCGGCGCGATGGACACGGCCGGTGAGCTCGGACTGTCCATTCCCGGCGACGTGGCGCTGGTCGGCTTCGACGACGTCGAGGCGGCGGCTCTGGTGAGACCGGCCCTGACGACCGTCAGAAACCCTTCCTACGAAGCCGGACGCAGCGCCGGCGAGCTCTTGCTCAGCCGGATGCTCGGCAGCTACTCCGGCATGCCCCGGACGGTCATGCTGCCGTGCCCGCTGGTTCAGCGTGAGTCAGCCTGAGGACGGTCGGCGTCGACGGTCACGGTCGCCTTGACGAATCCCGTCGGCTTGTCGTGGGCGGTCTCGAAGGCCAGGCCGATCTCGTCCAGCGGGAACCGGTGACTGACCAGCCCGTCCAGCGACAACCGGCCCGAGGTGAGGAGCCGCATCCCGATGGTCATGCCGCGCATGATCGTGGCGACCTCCCGGAAATGCGCGTTGACGATGCTGAAGGCCATCCAGTTCCACTGGCCCAGCGGGATTGACCGCGGCGACCCCTGGTGATAGCCCACCAGCACGATCTTGCCGCTCATCCGGGTGACATCGCCGACGACGTCGAGCGGCGCCTGGGCGCCTGTCGCCTCGAAGCAGATGTCGGCACCGCGTCCGAAGGTCAGCTCGGAGACCACGGCCGCCAGCGACTCTGCGGTCACATCGACGGTGCGGGTCGCACCCATCCGGGCCGCACGTTGCAGCGCGTCGGCGCGGGTGTCTGCGACGATCACCTGCCGTGCGCCGCGCAGCGCGACCAGCTTCTGCACCAGGTTGCCCATGAAGCCGGCACCGATGAGCACGACATCGTCGCCGAGGCGTACGTCCGCCGCCTCTACCGCGTTGGCCGCACAGGCCAGCGGCTCCGCCAGCGCGCTGTCGAGCGGGACGCCGGCAGCGGAGCGGCAGTGCTCCGCCTTGACGGCCACGTACTCGGCGAACCCCCGGGTGGTCACCCAGACGCCGACGGGGTCACCTGTGCCGATGCCGGCGACCTGCGCACCCGTCGCGACGACGGTGCCGCTCACCTCGTGACCGGGGTAGAGCGGGAAGGGTGCCGCCCCACGTCCCTCCCACATGTCGATCTCCGAGGCGCACACGCCGCAGGCCGCGACGCGGACCAGGACCTCGTCCGCGGCGATCGTCGGGATCGGCGCCTCCTCGACACGAAAGGTTCGTGGAGACACGAGCACGGCGAGCTTCATCGACTGGTGGCCTTCTCTCTCCCGGCGGCGCTGAGGTCCTCGGCACCCTCGCCGAACACGAGGATCGTGTAAAGCCCCAGCTCCGCAAGGTGCAGCACGTGCGTCCTGCCCTGGACCTGTGCTTGATGCACGCTCTTCCCGCCAGACGATGTCAGCACCGTCACCCGTGTCCTCGGCACATCGAGGTCGACGGCGAGCTCGACGTCGGTCAGCGGCAGCACGCCGTCGGTCTCCGGGTCGTATCCGTAGTTGACCAGGTGCAGTGCCGCCGACCCGTCGGGCAGCCGCTGGATGTTCACGCCCAGGCTCGCCCCCGGGTCGGCCTCGGCGCCGCCGCTCCGTCGGACGTGCAGCTGGCGGCCGTGAGGCAGCTGCGCATCCACGTCGTCGCTGCGGGCCCGGCGCACGTTCCGGTGCGCCAGCAGCCCCTCGCGAGCCTCGGCCACGAGGTTCTCGCCCAGGCCACCGACGACGACGACGCACCCGCCGCCCTCGAGATAGTCAGCCAGCGCGCGTGCCTGCCGGGGGGTGAGATGCACGCACCCGGGCAGCACGACAGTCGAGTACTGGCTGATCGCTTCAAGGTCGACCCGGTCCGGCGCGGTCACGCCGTCGGGGAACATCACCACGTCGAAGGGCACCGGCGCGTCCGCCAGCCCGGCGCTGACGACCCGGAACGGAACCTCGACCGACTCGTCCCTACGGTTCGTGACGTTGTCGCTGCTGTCCTGGCGGCTGATCAGCTCACGGTTGCTCTCGATGCTGAAGACGACAGCGACCTCGTTGCAGGTGCGGCGACTGTAGAGGGCGTCGTGCTCGGCCAGGAAGCTCTGCACCTCGGTCGCCAGGTCGTGCGGTGGATAGAAGGCGTCCTCGATCCGACTCCCCATCCAGGCTCCGTAGGGGACGGTCATGTTCGCGCCCATGGCCGCGCCCTCGTACAAGGACATGCGGAACAGGTCGTAGCCGCGGCCGACCCGCAGCTGATCCACCAGCTCGGGAACCACACCGCCGTACGGGTTCTCCACCACGACGACGTCCTTGCTCCCGGCGAAGCCGGCCACATAGCGGTACCAGTCCGGCTGCCGGTAGGTGGTGTTGCGCATCTCGGTGATGAGCAGGTCGACGTCGTCGGCGAGCGCTAGGTAGTGCGGGTCGAGGTTGAAGAAGTTCCCCGACACGAGCACCTCGCGGCCCCGCTCGCGGCCGTATGCGCGCGCGTAGTCGGCCAGCTCGTGGAAGTAGCGCGCGATCGCCAGGGTCTGGAACCGGTAGTAGTCCGCGAACAGCGGGGTGCTCTCGCGGTCGTTCTTGAAGTCGTACCCCCGGGCCAGCAACCAGTTCCCGTAGTGGAAGGACCCAAGGTCGGTGTCTTTCAGGTCGGGGCTGCGCTGCGTCGCATCCTGACCCTGCAGGTACGCGGTGAACCCCTTCATGCAGTCCTTGCAGAAGCAGGCGCCGTACTGGAAGGCACCGATGGGCAGCTCGGCCTCGTCGAGCTGGATGCCGTCCACCCCGGCGTCGATCTGGATCCGGATGACGGCCTTGAGGTACTCACGCCAGACCGGGTTGTTGCGGTCCATGTAATAGCACTCGTGCTCGCGGTCCGGGCACTCCACCCAGTGGGCGTGACATCTGAACTGGTGGATGTCGCGCGAGCAGCATTCGTCGATCAGGTCGGTAACGGGGTCGCCGTCGCTGTTGACCAGGCCGCCGGGGAAGTACTTCTCGAACGGCTCCCAGAGCCTCGGATAGCGGTTCTGCGAGAACTCCCGCAGCCCGATCCAGTCCCGGTGCCCGACACCCCGCAGCTCGTTGATGGCCAGGATCGTGTCCTCGTCGTCGTTGAGCTCGACGGGATACTCCCATCCCTGCGCCTCGAAGACGATGCCGAACACCGAGATCCCGTGCCGATGGCACTCAGCGATGAACTCGCTGTCGTTGAGGTAGCCGTACACCCGTGACCGGGCGTCAACCGTGCCGAACGCCTCCTGTTCGAGGTACGGCAGCGACAGCGACCCACCACCCATCGAAGCCCACACGAGCACCGTCGCGCGATAGTCGACGAGGTCGTCCACCATGCGCAGGCGGCGGGGCGGAAGGCTGGGGTGATAACAGTGCTGGCGGGGGAACCACGCGTCAAAGTAGACGCCACGCTGCATGGACGCACCTTCCCTGTATGCCCCAGCTCACCGGCAGCCGCATCAGCTAGGCGTTCTCGTAGGTGTTGCCCGCGCTGTCCTGCCCCCGGGCCAGCCAGATCTTCCAGCCGGCGTTCTGCTCCACCGGCAGCACCTTGACCGACGCAGGGAAGTAACGCATGGTGTAGCCGGTCCGGCGCACGCCGCTGGTGTTGGGCTCGGCGCCATGGATGATCCGACCGTCGTGCAGCGACGACTGCCCCCGCTCGAGCTCGAAGTAGACCGCCTTGTTCTCGTCCACATCGACGATCTCGGCGTGGAACGTCTGGACGGTCATGTCAGTGGGCCGGTACTCGGAGAACCCGTTGTCGTGCGTGCCGGGGATGACCCGCATGCAGCCGTTCTCGCGGTTGCTGGGACCAAGCGCGAGCCACACCGTGACGATGCGGTCGTATGCGCTCAGCCGGCCGTTCCAGTACGCGCTGTCCTCATGCCACGGAGTTGCGCGACCGACGAAGGGGTCCTTGGAGATGAAGTGGCTGGTCCACAGCGCGATGTCGGGTCCGACCAGTGGCTCGACGAGGTCGAGAACCTCGTCGGAGAGCAGGAACTCCAGCAGTCGCGGATCGCGGAAGTGCGGGGTGTCGAGCTCGTCGGACAGCTTGTCGCCCTTGTCGGCCAGATGCTCGTCGAAGATCTCCTCCAGCCGGTCCATCTTCTCCGGCGAGAACAGCTGCTGTTTGTTCAGGTAGTAGCCGTTCGTCCGGAAGAACTCGACGTCCTGCTGGCTGAGCACGGAGGTGGCTTTCATCGTGGAACCCTTCCCTGACGGAGAAACGCATGCGCTGGCAGCATAAGCCGGACCGCATGCGGGACGCGGGTCGTATGTTCGGCCATCCTCGACATAACTTCGGTTCCTCCCATCTCCGTCCCCCGATCCGACACTTGTTCCGCGTCATCCGACACTTATCCCGCGTCATCCGACACTTGTCGCGCAGACCGAGGGCGCTTGTCCCCGGCGTCTCCTCTGCTGACTGCCGCTGCGATCGCTGGAACCTGGCGTCGGACCCTTCCTGCTGATCGCGACGTTCTGTGCCGAGTCAGCGCCCCGGGTCGAGGGACCGAATGATCTCGGCGAAGAGGTCCAAATCCTCCACGTAGTCCTCCGGGCTCGTCTTGGGGACCTGCTTCTCGGTGACCACCCGGTGGAAGTACTCGAGCTCGTGCGTGTAGGGGTCCTTGAGGTGGGGGCGGGAGACCGAGCGGTGCAGTGCGTCACCGCTGGTCTGCTCGGTCACCAGCACGGTGGGGAAGTGCCTGACGTACGGGGTGTCGTACTGGACCCGCAGCATCATGCTCTCCCCGTACACCTCGATGTGCGCGTCGAACCGGAGCTGTTCATCGACTCCCATCTCGAACGTGACGTAGTGGTCGTCGTACTCCAGGAGCGCGGTCATGAACCCGCCACCGCGCCATTGCCGGGCCGCCGCGACCCCCTGCGGCCTGCCCAGCAGCTCGCGCATGGCGGACAGGTCGTGGCTGCCGAGCCCGCACAGCATCCGGTAGGCGTTGACGAGGTCGCCCGACACCGGTCCGATGGCATCGGTCACCAGCCGCTTCGCTCGCTCGCGGCGGTCCTCCATCAGGTGGGCTTGGACGTCTCGCGGACGTTCCACGACAGCGGTCTGGTCCACGATCAGCTGGTTGCGGCCGATGATGTCGTGAACGCGGGCGTAGTTGATCTGCCCCAGGGAGCCGATCAGCTCGGTGGC
>JBKPNJ010000008.1:0-5392 GCA_046732575.1 Actinomycetota bacterium | reverse complement strand
TCACGTCGCTCGGTGCCGTCCCGGCGATGGTGGGCATATTGGGAGACGGCTCGATCCAGGGGGTCACGCACCAGATAGATGAGCCGTGCGTTAGGAATGACGAACCGCATCCGCTGTGGAACCTCGGGATTGCTGGGCGATGTATACGCCGGGGAAGCCTCGCCCCGCAGCTTTGACTCCGCATCGAACTGGCTCATGTACCAGGTGACACCGCGATGCCAATGGCCCGTCTTCCACCACGAGGAAGTGGGGCCGGTTGGGACCGCCTCTGAGCCGTTGAAGAAGTTCAGCTCCTTCGGGCTCGCCATGCTGATCTCCGGGTGAGCGTCCAAGTAGCGGTGAACGGCGGTGGTTCCGCACTTCATGGCCCCGATGACGATCAGATCGGGCAGGACGGCACCGGACTCGCCGGAACGCCGCGTCCACGTACTGGGCTCATCGAGCACGCAGCACCCACCACATGGCGACGGCGAGGCTCTCTGTGAGCATCGTCCTGGTCGGTTGTGCGGTGGCGAGTTGCGCGGCCGAGACCGCATCAGGGATGGCAGGCTCGGCAGGCTGGATGTGTGGGTTGTCGAGCTCGGTCACCTCACCTGGATACCCACATGCGCTGGAGGTATCCCAGCGACACATCGTGATTGCGCCGAACCGCGCCGTGAAGGTGACGCCATTGACGTGGCGACCGAATCGAGATCGTCCGCGGCGGTCCTGTCCCGGCCGCCTTCGGACCGACACCGTCGCCACCGGCTCCGGCGACGCAGTCTTCTGTTGCCGGTTGAAAGGGACCGTTACGCCGGTGCCAGCTCTGGAAGCCGGCGATCACGCGTGCAGCGCCCCGGATGCGACGTGCACGGCCGCCTGGATGCGCTGCTGAGACGCCTGCGGCGATGCCGCGAGTTCGAGCGCAGTCATGCCGGCGAACGCCGTGCACCAGCCGGTCAGCCGTTCCACATCTGCGCCGATCGCGGGCGCCAGGAACCTGGCACGTGCACGAATGGTCTCTACGTCGTCGGCCTGCCAGAGGATCATGTCGATCGCGTCGAACGCGGCGTCGCCGAGACAGGGGGTCGGATCGATCGCGACGAGGCCGCGCGGCTCTCCACCGTCGAGAATGTTGCTGGGCGTGAGGTCGCCGTGAAGGAGGACGGCTGGTGAGCAGTCCCGCGCCAGCCGTGCTGCCTGCCGTCGTCCCCGTTCGTAGAGCTTCGGTGGGACAACCTCCGTCAGCCGCGGGTGCAGCTGATACAGCTTCGCTGAGGACTCGAACAGGTAAGCGACGCGCTGGGCGACGGCCGGATAGGAGGAGTCGGGGATGCCGTCGGCGTGCAAGGAGGTGAGCAGGGCGGCGATGCTCTCGAGTGCCGGATAGACGGGTGCGCAGTCCAGTGGGGTCCCCGGCTCGATCGCCTCCATCAGCAGCGCTCCCAGCTGTGCGTCGAGCGCGAGTACGGAGGGCGTGTGAGCGGTGGTCCACTGCTGTAATGCGTCTGCTTCGGCTGCCAGCCGGCCTCGGTCGGGACTGATCTTCAGCACCGCAGCCCGCTCATCCGACATCCTGCAGCAAAGGACGACGGCGACGCTTCCCCGAGGGATCGCCGTGTCGAGTTCGAGTCGCCAACGCTCCGCCAGCAGGCCCAGGACAGCCGGCAACTCGCTGAACCAGTCCGCGACCCCGTCACTGAATCGGACGGTAAGGCGCTGACGGACCCCAGCGTCGACGTTCGGGATCAACGCTTCCATGCACCGACGCAAGCGCAGCTCTTGCTGGTGGACAGTCGCTGGTAGGTTCCGTCCGCCGGTTCCGGGGCACCATGCGTGAGCGTCTTCACGACGCCTTCTCGTACCCGGCAACCCGGCTCGCACTGTCGGATGTGAAGGGTTGCCGGTCCCAACCGGCCCAGCTGAATATTGTCCGCAAGCCGGCGATCCTGGCCATGAGGTCGAGCTCGGATGGCCAGACATATCGGTAGGGAGCAGAGTGACGGACGAGTTGCCCTCGCACACCCACCCAGTGGTGCGACCAGGCCACCTGGGCGACGACGTCGTCGAAGGTCTCTATCCCGATGTGGTCCGGGGTGAGGGTGAAGACCCGAGCCGATTCCCCGGGCGGCACCCGGCGCAGCTGCGGGACAATGACCTCGACCACGAAGCACCCCCCGGGCTCCAGATGAGCGGCTGCATTGGTGAAGACAGCGATCTGGTCGTCTTGAGTGGTGACGTTCATGATGGTGTTCGCCACGAGGTACACGAGGCGGAAGCTGCCCGGAACACGGGTGCTCGTCATGTCACCGATCGTCACCGGCACCGCCTCGGCGCCCGGCTTCGCCCGCAGTTGCTCCACCATCGGTGGCGACAGCTCGATACCGTGCACGCTGACTCCCCGGGCGCTCAAGGCGAGGGCCACGCGACCGGTGCCGACGGCGAACTCGAGAGCCCGTCCGTCGTGGGCCAGGCCGGACAACAGCCCGACCATCGGTTCCAGTATCTGCGGCTCAGCCTCAGCCGCATAGGTCTGGTCGTAGACGTCCGCGATCTCTTGCCCCCAGGTGATCGAGCCCATGAGCGACCATATGCGTCGAGGAGGCTCTCTGCCTAGCGAATAATGATCCCCCTGTCCCGTCGGTCCTACTCATCACCGACGGCGCGCGATAGTCATGGACGGCACCAACGCGGATTCCGTCTGCCTCCATCCAGGATTCAGCGGGAAGCGACGCCTGCCACCATCCCGAAGATCAGCGCCCGACGCAGATTAGGGGCTTTCGTCAGTCTCTCCCTCCACCGCTCTCGCCGTTCCGCTATCCCAGATCGCTGTTCTCACTCCGATGCCGGCCGGCTCGCATCAGGGTCGAGCCGACCAGCATGCAGCGACACCCAGCAGTTGAGATCTAGCGTCCGGCGCTCCCGTGGGCAGATGCGCCCGCGGGTTGCCGAGTGGAGCCGCCTGCAGTCGACAAGGCCGGGTCCTCGATCTCTACATGCGGTAGCCATGAGAGCCATGACGGGAGGTACCAGTTGCGTTCGCCGAGCAGCTGCATGGCGGCAGGGATCACGACCAGCCGCACGATCGTGGCATCGATGAATAAGGCGATGGCTACGCCGAAGCCCATCTGCTGGAACGAGACGAGTTGTCCTGCAGCGAAGCCTGAGAAGACGACGATGATGATGAGCGCGGCTCCGGTGATGAGTCGGGCGGTCGATCCCACCCCGTGGATGATGGCCTGGGTCGTGTCACCCGTGCTTGTGTAACGCTCGCGGATCCGGCTCAGCAGGAACACCTGGTAGTCCATCGAGAGACCGAAGAGGACGGAGAAGAGGAAGACCGGTACCCAGGCCTCGATGCGGTCCACCTGCCCGAAGCCGAGCAGGTCTGTGCCCACACCCTCTTGGAAGACCAGGACCAGCAGGCCGTAAGCGGCGCCGGCCGACAGCAGGTTGACGGCTATCGACGTCAGTGCCACGACGATCGAGCGGAACGCAAGAGTGAGCAGTACGAAGGTCAGAACGAGCACGAATCCGATCATGATCGGAAGCCAGGTGCCGATCATGGCGAAGAAGTCCCGGTTCTCGGCTGGTAACCCTCCCACGAAGACCGCATCCGAGCCATCGCCGAAGGCCTCGGGGACGTATTGCTCACGGAGTCTGTCGATCGCCGCTGAGGCCTCCTCGCTGCTTCCCTCGGCGTTCAGGGGAACCGACGCGATGACAAGATCGCCGCCCTTCTCGATCGTGATACTTTGCGCGGCGAAGCCTGAGTCCCGCTCCATCAGGCCGGTGAGCCGTGCCAATCCCTCGTCGGCAGGCGTCTGCTGTGTATCGATGACAACCTCCACCGGTTCGATCGCCCCGGTGGCGAAGTCCTGCTGCAACGCGATCAGGCCTTGCCTCCCTATCGCATCGTCGGGAAGGCTCGACGGGCCGGACGCTCCCAGCTTCAGCCCGATCAACGGGGTTGTGGCCAGCAGCAGGACACCGACGGCTGCGACGAGGCTGATCGTGGGATGGCGCACCACCGCGCGGACAGCGTGTCCCCAGAACCGGCCCTCTTTGCCGGCTGTGCTGGAGACGCGCTTGCCGAGCCACGGGACGCGGAGACTTTCGATCCGATCGCCCAGGACCATCAGCAGAGCAGGATGGAACGTGAGTGCTACCACGATCGAGACGACGGCGACGACGATCGCACCCAGTGCCAGGCTCCGCAGGATGACGCTGGGGACGAGGAACATCCCGAGCAGCGCCAAGGAGAAGGCGGTACCGCTGAGGACCACAGCCCGGGTCGCGGTACTGGAGACGTTGAGAATCGCCTCACCGTGCGAAAGACCCTTGGCTCGCTCTTCGCGGAGCCGGGAAACGATGAAGAGCGAGTAGTCGATCCCGAGGGCCAGTCCCATGGCCACCAGCATGTTCGTGACGAAGAAGTTCACTTCGAAGAACTGGCCAACGATGGCCACCAACGCCATCGCGACGATGATCGAGATCACCGCCATGGTCAGCGGAATCAGCGTTCCGACCACCGTACCGAAGACGAGCAGTAGCACGATCAGCGCCGCCGGCAGTCCGAATTGAAGCTCGCCGCGCTGTAGGTCTTCCTCAGACACCGTCTGGAAGTCGCGGCCGATGGTGAACTCCCCGGTGATGTCTACTGCGAAGCCTTCAGTTCCGTCGGCCTGTTGAACGATGTCGACGACGTCGTTGATGCTTTCCTCGGGCGCGTCGGCGAGAACGAGAGGGAGGATTGTCGCGTGTCCGTCCGCAGAGACCAGTGCTTTGCCGCCGTCGTCGAGGTAGCTGGACACCTGTTCGACGCTGTCGCTTCCGGCCAGTTCGTCGACCAAGCTCTTGACTTCGTCGCGAAACACAGACGAGGTCGCAGGGAGCTCCTCTGAACGAACGATGACGAGCTCATCGAGCGCTTCCCGTGCGGGGAATCGATCGGTGATGAGCTCCCGGGCCTGCTTCGACTCCGGTTGGTTGGTGACATCTCCCTCACTGGACAGTGCCGAGCCGAGCAACGCACCGATGACTACGAACCCAACGAGAACCACCACAGTCCACACGGCCAGTACCCGTCGAGGTCGCGCAACTGCGATCGCGGCGAGGCGTCGAGGACTAAATCTGCCGGGGTTCATGACGATGACCTTCCTTCCATGCCTTTGCTATCTACCAGCGGAGCGGCGGCGAGGGGACTGAGTCCTTCGAACTGGGTCGCGGTCATCGTTCATGAGTCCGCATATCAGTGCGACGAGATGATCCTTGTGCTCTTGGAGGAAGCTGGGATCCCGCGGGGTCATGTGGAGGCTGGGCAGCAGGGTGTGTTCGTGGGCGAACGGATACCAACAGAGGGCGAAAAGGTCGAGGAGAAGCCGTTGCGGGGATATCCGGGCCTTCTCAGCGG
>JBKPNJ010000007.1:0-9197 GCA_046732575.1 Actinomycetota bacterium | reverse complement strand
GTCGTTGGCTAGACGGATCGCGTCGGTCTCGTCGGTGAAAGTCACGATCGGGGCGACGGGACCGAATATCTCCTCGCGCAGGATCCGCGCGTCGGAGGGTACGTCGGCCAGCACCGTCGGCTCGAAGTAGAAGCCCGGCTGCTCGAGGCGGCTCCCGCCGGTGACCACACGGCTGCCCGAGTCGACCGCCCCGCGCACGAGTTCGTCGACCTTGCCGACGGTGTCCTCGTTGACCAGTGGGCCGACCTGAGTGTCATCGTCGGTGCCGGGTCCGACCCGTAACTGTGCCATTTGGTCGGCCAGCCGGGTGGAGAACTCCTCGGCCACCTCGGCATGCACGAAGAACCGATTGGCCGCGGTGCACGCCTCGCCGGCGTTTCGCATCTTCGCGATCATCGCGCCGGCGATCGCGGCGTCCAGATCGGCATCCTCGAACACCACGAACGGTGCGTTGCCCCCGAGCTCCATCGAGCAGTTGATCACCTGGTCCGCTGCCTCCTTCAAGAGGACCCGGCCCACCTCGGTGCTGCCGGTGAACGAGAGTTTGCGCACCCGGGGGTCGTGCAGCATCGCCGACACCACGGCACCGGAGCGGCGGGCGGGGAGCACGTTGACCACTCCGGCCGGGACTCCGGCGTCCGCGAGGATCTTCGCCATCAGCAGCGCGGTCAGCGGGGTGTCGCTCGCCGGCTTGAGGATGACGGTGCATCCGGCCGCGAGGGCCGGCCCGATCTTGCGGGTCGCCATCGCGGCGGGGAAGTTCCACGGCGTCACGAGAACGGCGATCCCGACAGGTTGCTGCACGACCATGATCCGGTTCGTGCCAGCCGGCGCCGTCATGAGCGTTCCGGCGGCGCGGACGGCCTCTTCGGCGTACCAGCGGAAGAACTCCGCGGCATACGCCACCTCGCCGCGAGCGTCGGTCAGGGCCTTGCCGTTCTCGAGCGAGATCAGGTGCGCCAGCTCATCGGCGCGCGAGCTCATCAGCTCGAATGACCTGCGCAGAACCTCGGCGCGGGCGCGGGGCGCGGTTGCGGCCCACTGGGCGGCCGCCGCGTCGGCGGCGTCAACGGCGGCGATCGCATCCGCGACGGTGCCGTCGGCGACGGACGTCAGGGCCTCACCGGTCGCCGGGTCGAGTACGTCGAAGCGGCCGCCATCGGAGGCCGGCACACTCTTGCCGCCGACGAGCAGGTCGAGCGGCAGGTCGGGGATGCGGTCGAGGCCGAAGTCCGCCATCGGGGTTCCTTTCCTGCGTGTGGTCTCACTTCGCTCGGCCACACATGTGTAGTCAGTACGGGTGAGTGACCATGAGTTCCTGGGCGGGGAAGAGTGTGAGCACCTGCGGGCCGTCATCGGTGATCACGATCTCCTCCTCGATCCGCGCTGCGGAGTAGCCGTCGGAGGCCGGACAGTAGGTCTCCAGAGCGAAGACCATGCCGACCTCGAGCTCGACCGGCTCCTTCATCGAATTGAGCCGGGAGATGATCGGCCGCTCGTGCAGACCGAGTCCGAGGCCGTGGGCGAACTGCAGACCGAACGCCTCCATCTCGCTGCCGAACCCGAACTCCTCGGCCTTCGGCAGCAGAGCCGCCACCTCGTCCGTGCCGACGCCCGCCTTGATGCCGGCGATGCCGCGGTCCATCCACTCGCGCGCCCGCGTGTACGCATCGCGCTGCGGCGCTGTGGAGCTTCCGACTGCGAAGGTGCGGTAGTAGCAGGTCCGATAGCCGTTGTAGGAGTGGATGATGTCGAAGAACGCCTGGTCACCCGGCCGGATCAGGCGGTCGGTGAAGTTGTGCGGGTGCGGGTTGCAGCGCTCGCCCGAGATCGCATTGACGGCCTCAACCTGGTCGGAGCCCATCTCGTAGAGCCGCTTGTTCGCCAGCGCGACGATCTCGTTCTCGCGGATGCCGGGCTTCAGCTGGTCGACGATGTCCTGGTAGACACCGTCGACCATCGCCACCGCCTGCGTGAGCAGGGTGATCTCGTCGGTTGACTTGATCACCCGCGCGTCGAGCATCAGCTGCTGCGCGTCGACTACCTCCAGCCCCTGTCTCTGCATCTCGAACAGAAAGGGCGGCTCCACGATGTCGACGCCGATCGGAAGGTCCGCGACTCCTGCCTCGGCGAGCAGCGACTTGATCTCGGCGACGGCCGTTTCCATCAGCCCGACGCTCGGCGAGACCGCACCGCGAAAGCCGAGGAAGCCCGCGCGGTAGTTCTCCTCCGGTGACCACTTCGAATACAGCTTGTGGTGCTTGACCGCGGAGCCGAAGTCCCACAGCACCGGGTCGTTCCCGCCGGCCAGCAACGCGTAGCGAATCATCTTGTCGCCGAGCGCGCCACCGATCCAGGTCTGCGTGGTGTAGCGGATGTTGTAGAAGTCGAAGAGCAGGAACGCGCCGCACGTGCTGCGCTCCAACGCCGCCTGAGCCCGACCGAGGCGGTAGTCGCGCAACCGCGCGAAGTCGACCCGCTCTTCGTAGTCGACCCCCATGTGCCCGGGCGCCGGCAGCGGCCGGATCATGTTCAGGCTCCCTCCGGGTCGCTAAGCCCGTCGTCCACCGCGACGTCCTCGGGCTTGAGCTCCAGACCGGAGTTGTGGGCCTGCAGGTCGAGCAGGATGGAGAAGTCCTCGTCGACACGGCCGCTGCTGACGGTCGCTTGCACTGCCGCCGCCGCGGCGGCAGCCACCGGCATGGGAACGTCGAGGTCGTGGGCGGCGGCGAAGCCGAGGTCGAAGTCCTTGCGCAGCAGCACCGGCGTGAACGTGGGCGTGTAGTCGAGGTGGACGAGCGCCGGTGACTTGTAGCGGGTGAACGTCGAGCCCATCACCGACTTGTTGAGGAAGTCGAGGAATGCAGCGCGGGACATCCCGCCCTTCTCGGCCAACACGGTGATCTCGGCCAGGCACTGGGTCACCACACCGAGCATCACGTTGTGGCAGATCTTCGCGAGGCGGGCGAGGTCGCCCTCGCCGACGTACGTCGCCCCCTGGCCCAGGTGGTCGAGCAGCGGCGACACCTTCAGCCAGGTCTCCTCCGGGCCGGACGCCACAAGAGTGAGCATCCCGGCCTTGACGACCTTGGCGTTGCCACTGACCGGCGCCGCCAGGAAGCTGACGCCGCGCTCGGCGCAGGCCGCACGCATCCCCACGGATGTCTCGTCGTCCACCGTGGAACAGTCGACAACTGCCCCGGGCACCTGGGCGGGATCCCGCAGCAGCCCGCCGTCGCCGGTCAACACCTGCACCAGGTCGGCCGGCGCGGAGACCATGGTGAAGACAACGTCGAGGCCACGCAGATCGGCGATGGTGTCTGCCACCCGGCAGCCGGCGTCCACCAGAGCCTCCGCCTTGGCTCTTGTGCGATTCCAGACTGTGACGTCCTCGCCGGCGACCGCCAGGCGTCTCGCCATCGCGGCGCCCATCCGGCCGGCGCCGATCCAGCCGATCTTCATCGAGCCGGGGATGTGACCGGGCAAGCGGTCGGAGACCGAGGGATCCGTCATGCGAGTGACCTGTCAAGGGTTGGGGTGGGGGCGGGGTCACCAATGCGACCGCCGAGGTGTACGGCGAGCCAGTCCGCTGTCCGAGGGCGGTGCCACGGTGAGCGATCGGCGCACCCGTGGTTGGCCTCCTCCAGCATGAGGAGCTCGCTACCTCTGACGGCTTCGTGCACCCTGACCGCCTGCTCCCACGGGATCAGGCGGTCCTGCCGGCCGAAGACGATCAGCAGCCGCGCGGTCACCTCGCCGGTGACACTGGAAAGGTCGAGTGTGTCGGCCACGGAGCGCGCCTCGTCATCGCTATCCGTTCGGGCGCGAACGCGGAAGGTATCGCGGGTCAATGACGGCAAGCCGGGCCAGCACTCCCCGAAGTTGAACGGACCAGCCAGCGCGACCGCCGCCTTGGCGCGGTCACCGAGCGCAGCGGTCACGCGTACCGAGTAGTAACCGCCCAGGCTGACTCCCCACACAGCCAGCCGGTCGCGGTCGAGGTCGGGTTGCTGTGCGACGGTCGCCCAGAGCAGCTCAGCAACCGGAGCCCAGTCGCCGCGGATGGGAACGTCGTACTCGGCCTCACCCTGACCGGGCCCGTCGACGCTGAACGTCGCAAGCCCGCGGTCGAGGAATGTCTGCTCGGTGGAGCGGAGCTCTTCCTTGGTGGAGTCGAGGCCGGGGATCATCAGCACGACGGGGAACGGACCCGCGCCGTAGGGCGTGCGGATGACGCCGACCAGCTTCCCCTCCTCGAACGGCATCTCGAGCCTGCGGCCGGGGGGGTCCAGGTGAGGCAGAGCGTCGGCGTAACAGGTGACCGCGCGGGAATGAGCGGCCTTCATCTGCTCCAGGTCCTCGACGAAGACGAACTTCGCGAAGTGGTAGCAGGCCGCAGCCTGGGCGAGGTGCTCGCCGCCCGAGCGCAGCCGGCCCTGCCCAAGTGCCTCGCGGCCGAGGTCCTCGTGCTCGGAGCCGAGAGCGACCCAAGCCGCGCACCAGTCGGGCCACTTCTCGACCGAGCGTGTGACCCGCGCGAAGTCGGCCGGCTGAACGCCGTTCGCCGTGAAGCGCGGCTCCCAGTGAGCGATGGCCGAGGCGACCCTCTCGTCCACGGTTGTCCCTTCCGCTCGATCAGCACGACCGCGTACCCTTTCTGCAAACGAGTGCAGCCTCATGCAGATAAGTGGCGCTGTCAAGCCTAGTCCCGGGCGGCAGCGCTCTCCTGCAATCGAATGCACCAAGACGGTGACCATGCCCAGCCAGCCGCCCGGGAGGAGGAACCTCATGGATGCCTTGGTCGTCGGCTCCTTCACGCCCTCGGTGGTGCTCGACCTCGCCGCTTCGACCGGCCGGCTTGCCGCGGCGGGCCTCGACGTCACCGAAGAGCCGGTCGACTCCTCGCCCGGCCAATTCCGCGCGCTGGTCGACGGTGGGCTGGACGTCGCGCTGACCAGCCCGGACAACGTGCTCGCGTATCGCTTCAGCAAGCACAACCCGATCGGCGAGCTGCTCGACACCCGGATCATCGGCGCCATCGACCGGGGCATGGGTCTCGGCCTCTACGGTCGCCCCGGACTCACCCCCGCCGACCTGCGCGGTGCCACCCTCGGCGTCGACGTCCCGAGCTCGGGATTTGCGCTTGCTCTGTATGCCCTGGCCTCCCACCTCGGTGTAGACCGCGAGGACTATGAGCTCACTGCCCTGGGCTCGACACCCAAGCGCCTCCAGGCGCTGCTGACCGGGCAGTGCGACGCCACCATGCTCAATGCAGGCAATGAGCTGATCGCGGAGGCGGCGGGCTGCGTCCGGCTGGCCCGCGTGACCGACACGTTCTCGCCGTACCTCGGCACGGTTGTCGCCGTCGTGGGCCTTGAGCACCTCGAAACATCGCGACGACTCACTCGGGCAATGAGCGCGACCTGCGACACAGTCGTGTCGGGCGCGCTCGACACCGAGGCAGTCGAGGCGGCGCAGCGACGGCTCGGCCTCGACACCGACCTCGCCTTGCGCTTCGTCGAACGGCTGCGCGACCCCGATGACGGGCTGGTCGCCGACGGCGTGGTTGACGCCGCGTCGCTGGCGACCCTGGTCCGGCTGCGCAGTGCGTGGCTCCCGGAAGTGGTCGACGGGCGCGACGTGATGGAAGCCGGGCTGGCAGAGGGGTCGGGGCTTGTCGACGCTGGCTGATGCCCTACATCGCCCCACGCCGATTCGGTTGCTGCAGACCACTGCGTTCGTCGCGACCTTCGACCGGTTCGCGATGCCGCCGATGCTGCTGGCGATCGCACACGATCTCGACACCCCGCTGGCCGGTGTGGTGCGGGCGGCCGGCGCGTACTTCCTCATCTACGGTTTGAGCCAGCCGGTCTGGGGCATAGTGTCCGACCGGTACGGCCGGGTCGCCACCATGCGGGTCACACTGCTGCTTGCCGGGCTGTGCGGGATCGCGTCCGCGGCCACCTCCACCCCGACTTTGCTCGGCGTGGCCCGCGGACTGACCGGCGGTCTGTTCGGCGCGGCGTACCCCGCCAGCCTGATCTACCTCGGCGACACCGTCCCCGTTGCGGTTCGCCAGCGCGACGTCGCCCGGCTGATGGTGGGTGTCGCCCTCGGTACCGCGCTGGCGTCGGTGGGCGCCGGCCTGGTCGCCGACCTTCTGTCGTGGCGGCTGATGTTCGTGCTGACCGGCCTGGCCGCCGTCGGCCTGTTCCTGCGTCTCCGCAGCCTGCCGGAGCCCGCTCGTATACGCTCGGGGAGCTCGCTTGTGCAGCCGATCGCCGCTGTCGCACGGTCACCGGTGACGCTGCTCGTCCTGCTGTGCGCCCTGGGCGAGGGCGCCGTACTCCTCGGCACTCTCACCTTGCTGCCGCCCGCGATGGAGCACGCCGGCGCGTCGTCCACGGTGGCCGGCCTGGCCACCGGAGTGTACGGCTTCTCGGTGTTGCCCTTCTCGGTGCTCGTCGGACGGCTCTCCCAGCGCTGGCCCGCCGCCCGACTCATCGCCCTCGGCGCCGTCGCAGCCCTGGTGGGTTGCGGCTTCCTTGCCGTGTCGCAGGACGTCGCGGCCGCGCTCGTGGCTGCCGTGCTGCTCGGCCTGGCCTGGACGTCGATGCACTCGACGCTGCAGACCTGGGCCACTGAGGTGCTGCCGAGCTCCCGCGCCACCGTGGTCTCCCTCTTCGCCGGCTCACTCTTCGTCGGCAGCTCCCTCGCCGCCGTCGTCGCGTCCGGCCTGGCCGGAGAGGGACGGTACAACCTGCTGTTCGCGACCGGTGCGGTGCTCGCCGTACCCCTGGGACTGGCTGCGACCACTGCCCGCGCCCGATGGCAAAGCCCCGCCGTGACCCCCTCCGCACCCTAGGATCCTGACGTGCCCTCACCGACGCTCCGTGACGTGGCGGAGGCTGCGGGTGTCCACGCCGCGACGGCCTCGCGGGCGCTGAACCCCGCCACCCGCGGGTTGGTCAATGCCGAGACCGCACGGCGGGTCATCAAGGTCGCGGAGACCCTTGGATACCGGCCCAACCCGATCGCCCGCGGGCTCAAGACCTCGAAGTCGGGCACCATCGGCCTGGTCATCCCGGACCTCACCAACCCCCTGTTCCCGCCCATCGTGCGCGGCATCGAAGATGTACTCGAGCCGGCCGGTTTCAGCGGCCTGATCGTCAACACCGACAACGACCCCCGCCGGGAGCGTGCACAGATCGAGCTACTGCGGTCGCGACAGGTCGAGGGGTTGATCGTCGCGACCGCTCTGGTCAACCACCCACTGATGGAGCAGCTGCACCGCGAGGGGGTCGTGATGGTGATGGTCAACCGCCGTCCCGACGGCGTCGACGTCCCGTCGATCACTCCGGACGACGCTGCCGGCGTCGCGCTTTCCGTGCGTCATCTTGCCGATCTGGGCCATCGCCGGATCGCGCACATCGCCGGACCTCCGGAGACCTCGACGGGCATCACCCGCGCTCGGTCGTTTCGGACGACCGTTCGCGACCTGGGCCTCGACGAGGACCCGGCCCTCATCACGACCACGACGCAGTGGAGCGAGGCAGCGGGGGCGGAGGGCCTCCGGAGGCTCCTCAACGCGGATCTGGGGTTCACGGCGATCGTCGCCGGAAACGACCTGATCGCGTTGGGCTGCTACGACGTGTTCTCCGAGCGAGGCATCAGCTGTCCGGAGGACCTGAGTGTTGTCGGTTTCAACGACATGCCCTTCCTGGACAAGCTCAAGCCGCCGCTCACCTCGATCGCGGTCCCTCACCAGCAGATCGGTGCCGAGGCCGCTCGGTTGCTGCTGGATGCCATCGCTGACCCGGTTCGGCCGGCCCGATCGGTGCTGCTCCCACCGTCGCTCGTCGTACGCGGCTCGACGGCAGCACCGTCACCGGCTTGATCCGGCACCTCATGCATGCGACGGCCCGCTCCAGGCGGTCAGCGCTCGTCGTCACCCGCAGATGGAAGTCCACTGTGCCGCGCTCTTGCCGGTGACTTGACGGAAGCCGCCCGGGTCTTGTCGATGGAACGGCTAGGTCTCTAGGTTGTGGCGCAGACGCCCGACTGGTCGAGGAGGAACCTTGATGTGCTCGTACCGACTCTCCCAAGGCGCCGACGAGGATGCGGGTACCGCCGGCTCCGCGCGCTCGATGCACGCGGTTCATCAGCCGTCGGGTGCGGAGCAAGCCACGCCATTCGTCCAGCCCGGTTGCGACGTGTCGTGACAGGCCGCCTGGCTCAAGTCGCTGACACCCAGCTGTTCGTCGAGGAGCGGGGCGACGCGTCGGCGTTCCCACTGCTGGTGTTCCACGGCGGCCCAGGTCTGGACCACACCATGTTCGGCGACTACCTCGACCCGCTGACCGGAGGGGGCCGCTATCGGCTGGTGCTGGTCGACGAGCGTGCCTGCGGCCGTTCGGACCGGACACCGTCGCGGGACACCTGGACGCTCGAGAACATGGCTGAGGATGTCAGCGACCTGGCCGCGAGCCTGGGGGTGACCGAGGGATACGCCACCCTGGGCCACTCCTACGGCGCCTTCCTGGTGCTGCAACACGCGGTCGAGCACCCGGGCGAGCCGCGGGGAACCATCGTCTCGGCCGGCATGGCAGACGCCCGGTGGCTGGCGGAGGTCGACCAGCAGCTGGCGGCGTTCGAGCCGGTCGAGCTACGCGAGCAGGTGGCCGCGTCATGGGCGCGCGAGCTGTCGGTGCAGACCGAGGATGAGATGGCTGCCCTGATGGTCGAGCAGATGCCGTTCCACTTCCGTGACCCGGAGGGACCCCACGTCGAGGACTACCTTCGCCGGACTGCCGACCTGGCCCGGTACTC
This sequence comes from Actinomycetota bacterium, assembly GCA_046732575.1. GTDB lineage: Bacteria > Actinomycetota > Actinomycetes > Propionibacteriales > Nocardioidaceae > JBKPNJ01. Next base: position 368 of record JBKPNJ010000007.1, on the reverse strand, counting down.
CCCAGAGGTGGTACGGCACTTCGCGGCGCAGCACTACGGAGGCATAGCCGTCGAGGACCGCCTCGGTCAGGTGACCCATCCGGTCCTGATCCTTGGCGGCCGCCATGATCGGACCTGTGCGGTCGCCGCCTCGGAGGATATGGCGAGACGACTGCCGGACGCCGAGCTTGTCGTGTTCGAGGAGTCCGCGCACTTCATGTTCGTCGAGGAGCAGGACCGCTACCTCGCGGTCGTTCGCGCCTTCCTCGATCGCATCAGCCGCTGAGCATGTCATACCCTCCGCCGCCGCATCAGTCCTGTCACCTCACGCGGATCCGGCTACGCTGACGGCCAGGACACCGCGATGGACGTCGGTCCTCCCAGGCCGC
>JBKPNJ010000006.1:0-9732 GCA_046732575.1 Actinomycetota bacterium | reverse complement strand
GTCTCGGGCATGTCGGCGGCCGGCTGCTCGTCTGACGGCGAGGCCTCGGCACCGCGGGGCGTGTCCTGCTTGGGCGTCGCCTTCAACTCGTCGTTCTCGACCGGCCCGGTCGCTGCACCGACGTTGGCGCCATCCTTGTGAAGATCCCGCTCAGTGTCGACGTCCGCGACCTTGCGGCGGTCGTCGTACGGCGGCACAGCCCGACCGCTGCCCGGGTCGTCATTGGGTGTCTGGGTCATGCGGTCCTCCTTGGGATCTCGTGTCGTGCGTCAGCCACCTTGGTCGCCGGAGGGCATCTGCGGCATGTTCTCGTCGATCGTGCCCTGACTGTCGACCGAGGTGTCGCTTTCCTCGTCGGAGGTACCCGCTGGACGGTCGACCGGGCCGCCGGCGGGTTCGTCGGCACCGGTGTCGCGAGATCCTGGAGCTCCTCGTGCGGCCTGCGGTTCCTCTTCGAGGTGGTCGGCTGGCTTGTCACTCATGGGTTCTCCTCTGGCGTACTCACATGCTGCGCATCTTCATGTAGCGGCGGACGTCGGGAATTGACCGTAGCCCCACGCCGACGGCGACTATCGCGACGCCGGACAACACGATGGCCGTGACTGATCCAAGGGTTTTCATGATCGACTCTCCTCTCGATGATCGGACGTGGTCTCGGTCGGCTGCCGACCCAGCGGTTCGAGCTCTTCCGGTGCGAAGTACAGGAAACGGCCGTACCACTCGTGCACGTCGGCGGCGGGATCGTCGGTGAGCACGACTGCCACATGGATCTCGCCGTCCACGTCCTTGAGCACCGCCCTGACGCGTGCGGTCTGGCCCGCGAAGAAGAGATCCTGCGCGTCGGCCCGCCGGGACGGATGCAGGCGCACCAGGGAGTCCTTGGTGACGACGACGCCGTTGACGTTCACCGAGTCCGCCTCCGGCCGCACGCCGGCATCAGCGGCCGGATCCCACCAGGGAGCACCACCGGTGTCGAAGGCAGGAGGGTCGACGTTGCGGATGTCGGGGGCCGGCGCGGCCAGGTCGCCGAACGTGGGTATCGCGCCCAGGTCGGGCTGCTCTCGCAGCGAGCCGAACGTGGAGAACGACGCGCCACCCACCCCTGCGTGCGGGTCGCGGAGGATGCCGTGGAGAGCCTGCAGGCTTTCTGGGGACATCGCGTCACAGCGGTCGATGATCTCCGCCGCTCGTGGGTCGGTGGCCCGGGCCTCGGCCTTCTCCTCGTCGGTGAGCGTCATCACCCGCAGCGTGAGGATCTCGTCGATCTCGGTGGAGTCGAACAGCGCGCCAGCGCTCTGCTCGGCGACCTCGGGGTAGTCGTAAAGGATGATCGGCGAGGCCAGGACGACCTCGGTGCTGCCAGGCCTACCAGCCAGTACCGGCCAGCAGCGCTGCTGCTCACATGCCTCGACCGCCGCGCGCGCCGTTTCTGGAGGCTCCAGCAGCGAGACGAACTCGGCGGAAGTCGCGGTGAGAATGAGATGCGTTCCGATCAACGAGCCGCGCGTCGCCGCGGACTTGTCAGCCGCCGGCGTGCCGGTGTTGTCGACCCGGACGGTGATCCGGACCAGGCCGTCGACGGCATCGGCAAACACGTACACCTCGGCGGCCAGCGGCCCGCGCCGGCGCACGATCCGGCCGAGCCGAGCTCCGTCGCCGCCGATCACCGGTTCGATGTCCTCGCCGGCAGGCACGCTGACCGAGAGCGTCCGTGCTTGCGCGAGCTCGCTGACCGGCCACGGGCCGAGAGCCATCTCGTGAGCGACCGCCTCGTCCCAGGTCAGCCAGGCCCGGTCACCCGCCCGTAGCTCGGCGACCGGCTCGAAGCTGGTCACATCACGCGGGTCGGCGCGCTCGACGCCTCGCGTCTGCAGCTGCAGGAAACGCAGCCGCACGTCGACCGCAGCGTCGGTCCCGCCACGCACCAGACACTGCGTGCCCATTGATGAGTCTTCACCGACCCCGGCCGCCGCGGCACCCGGTGGACCCAGCACGCCCCACTGCCAGCGCGACTGGTTCTTGCTCGACGTCGCCCGATAGGGATAGAGCAGGTAGCCCTCGAAGAGGACGGCGTCGGCCACGGTGCGCGCTTGCTCGAGGCTGAGGCTCACGAGATGACACCCGCCTTCGTCAGCAGCGACTCGACGGTCGCCTCCCACGTCGTAAGCCCTCGAACGGACTTGTAGTGGGCGAGCGTCTCGAGCGTATCGTGGCTCAGCCGGATCCATCCGGTGTTGGGGAAGTAGTGGGCGATCATGTCCTTCCACACCGCAACAGGGATCTGGTAGGTCGCCTCCCGGTCCCACGGGACCTGCTCGACCCCGAAACCGCTGGCACCCCGGGTGAAGACTGTCCCCGAGAAGAGGAACACCACGGGGATCGTCTCCTCGCGCAGCGCATGCAGATACTTCGACCACGTCACCTCGAAGTCGTATGTACACGGCATCGCGAGGTCGACCTCGGTGATGTCGTGGAAGCCCTGGACCATCGTGCTGCACTGCATCCACATGAACGGCTTCAGCGTGTCGAACCACCTGTCCCGCGTTCCGAACATGTCGAGCAGGCCGCTCTCCTCGTCCTCGCTGTAACGACGCCGCTGCGGCTCGATGCGGACCTGGGCCCGAAGCGCCATCGCGTGGACGACCTCCCCGGTCGACTCCCCGATGCGCAGCCTCGCGGTGAGCTGCGGCGCCGCCGCGTACTGCTCGGCGAAGACGTCGACGACGGTGAAGGCGAGATCGGTCATGGCGTGGAAGGGCCTGGGACAGCCGGCGCCGGTCGGCTGCGCGCCGACACCGTCTCGAAGAACTCGTCCATCGCGCCGTGGGCGTCCCTGCCGCCGTCGAAGCCACGCCACACCTGGCGCAACCGGCCGACCAGCTCGTAGCAGGCGTCGATCGGCACGAGGTGGCAGGTGAATCCTGATCGCTCGCGCTCGGGGGCACGCAACAGCAGGGCTTCCACGTCGGGCCTGAGCAGCCCCAGCTGCGGGTTGGCGGCCACTACTGAGTCCCACGCCTGCAGGGGGAGCTCGGACTCGGTGGCTCCCGCCGGGCCCGGGTAGAACGCGATCGTGCGGTTCTGGACCGAGTTGCGGAACAGGAAGGCCAAACCGACGGGGATCTCCAGCTGGTCCCACTGACCGGGACCGATGGTGAAGTCAGGAAACGCCAGGTATCGGTCGGGGACGGCGCGATAGCGCAGCTCCGCATCCTCCGCGGTGAACAGCAGATAACAGCCCCGGCAGGTGCACATCAGTGCCCGGCTCTCGAGGTTCACCACGTGCTGGTGGGTCTGACCGATCTGCTCCGCGCACATCTCGCAGCGTTCGAACGTGACCGGGGCTGGACGGGCGGAGGTGATGCGCCGCAGGGTTGCCAGCGGCGACCCGGACACGGGGGAACGGCCGGTGGGCGGACCGGGGATGGTCACGGACTCACCGCCGGCACCGCGACAGACACGACGCCGTCGCGGACCAGCAGCGGCAACGGCGCCAGGTGCTCACCCTCCGCGTCGAGGCAGGCACCGGCCCGGCGTACGTCGTAGTGGCTGCGGCAGGTCCCGCAGCGAAGCACTCCGTCGCCGACCGGGTAGCCGAGCCGCCGCTCGAGGCTGGCACCGGCCATCCGCGACGTGCAACGTGGGCAGTGGTCGCGGAACACGAAAAGGTCGCCCTGGATGCGGCACGCCAGCACGGGCACGTCGCCGAGCGTGAATCCGCCGACCTCACCCGGCTCCAGCTCGGCCAGCAGTGGCGCGGGCTCCCAGGCCCCGCCGGTATCGGACTCACCAGGACCGAGCCGGGCCCTGAGTGAGTCCACCGGGATCAATGAGCCGCTTCCGGCTGTGCCGTCGTCGCCGGTCTCGACCTGGATGCCGGTGATCTCCGGAGCCGCGGCCTCGACCGCACCCTCGACGGCCAGCGAGAGCGTGACCGACGAGGAGGGACATCCGTCACAGCTGCCGAGTAGCCGCAACCGGACGACGCCCTCGTCGCTGATCTCGAGCAGTTCCACATCGCCGCCATGGGTGCCGAGGTACGGCCGGACGCTCTCCAGGGCGTTCTCCACCCGGGTGGCCACGTCGAACGGGTGGAGCCCGTGCACCAGCAACAGGCTGGAGACGAGCTCATCGCCCGCCAGCGCCGCGAGCTCGTCCTCGCCGAGGTGACCCAGGTCGTACATGATGTCGAGGACCCGCTCGAGCCCGGCACCGTAGAGGTCGGCCACAAGCCGGACCAGCTCCTCTGCGCGTTCGCGGGCGACCACCCCACCAGACGCGCTCGCGTCGATCAGAGCCTCGATGCGCTCACCCGCCGCCCGAAGCTGATCGGGAGGCGGGCTCTGGTGCTCTGCCTGTCCCATGGCCACCGGCTATTCGCCGGTGAGCGACTGCGTCGGTGAGTGCATCAGGTCGAGCTTCCTGCCGTTCCCCAGGTACATGTGCACACCGCACGGAAGGCAGGGGTCGAAACTGCGGACAGTCCGCATGATGTCTATGCCCTTGAAGTGCTCCCGGTCGTTCTCCTCGAAGATCGGCTGCCCCTGCACCGCGTCCTCATAGGGCCCGGGAGTGCCATACGAGTCGCGCGGGTTGGCGTTCCAGGGAGTCGGCGGGTACGGGTGGTAGTTGGCGATCTTGCCGTCCCGGATCACCATGTGATGCGAGAGCACACCGCGCACCGCCTCGGTGAAGCCGCAGCCCACGCCCTCGTCGGGCACCTCGAACGTCTCCCAGGTCTTGGTGTGGCCGGCCCGGATCTCCACCAGTGCCTTCTCGGCGAAGTGAAGCGCAGCCGCTGCAGCGTAGGCCTGGAAGTAGGTGCGCGCCCGATTGCGCTCGATCGTGTTGCTCCACTGCGGGATCGTCCACTCCAGCTCGACCGGACCCTTCAGCGCCGTCTTGGGAAGGTTGATCTTCACGCTGCTGCCTGTCGACTGCACGTAACCGATGTCGACAAGGCCGGCCAACGCGGTCGACCACAGCCGGGCGAGCGGTCCGCCGCCGGTGTCGAGAGCCAGGTAGTCCTTGCCGTCGTACCACCGTGGTGACATGACCCAGCTGTACTTGTCGTCGAAGTCGCGCTTCTGGGGCCGGGGGTTGGTCGACTGGTTCCAGGGGTGCCGCCGGTCGACGGGGTTCCCCAGCGGGTCGTTCTTGACGAACATCTCCTGGTCTTCCCAGTCGTCGTAGTACGACGAGCCGAGCAGGATGCGGATGCCGAGGTTGATGTCCACGAGGTCGGTGGTGACCAGCTTGTTGTCGACGACGACACCCGGGGTCACGAACATCTTGCGACCCCACTCCGTCATGTCCTTGTAGGCGAAGTTGCAGAACTCGGGGTCCTGGAACGAGCCCCAGCAGCCCAGGAGGGTCCGCCGCAGTCCGGACTGCTCATAGCCGGGAAGGGCTTCGTACATGAAGTTGAAGAGGTCGTCGTGCATCGGCACGACCTTCTTCATGAACTCGATGTAGCGCATCAGCCGTGCCATGTAGTCGGTCATCAGCTGGATCGTCGCGACGGTCCCGACACCACCGGGGTAGAGCGTGGAGGGGTGGACGTGACGCCCCTCCATCAGGCAGAACATCTCGCGGGTGTAACGGCTGACCTGGAGGGCCTCCCGGTAGAACTCGCCGGTGAACGGGTTGAGCGACCGCATGATGTCGCCGATGGTCCGGTTCCCGTGGTCACCGGCGTGCGGGGCCTCGGTGCTGTTGGCCCGCTCGAGCACACCGGGGTTGGTCTCGGCGACCATCTTCTCGCAGTAGTCGACCCCGACCAGGTTCTCCTGGAAGATGTTGTGGTCGAACATGTACTCAGCCGCCTCGCCGAGATTGACTATCCACTCCCCGAGGTGCGGCGGCTTGACGCCGTACGCCATGTTCTGGCAGTAGCACGAGCACGTCGCGTGGTTGTCACCGCAGATGCCGCAGATGCGGCTGGTGATGAAGTGCGCGTCGCGCGGGTCCTTGCCCTTCATGAAGATGGAGTAGCCGCGGAAGATCGAGGACGTGCTGTGGCACTCCACGACCTCCTTCTGCTTGAAGTCGATCTTGGTGTAGATGCCGAGGCTGCCGACGATGCGGGTGATCGGGTCCCACGCCATCTCGACGAGGCCGTTGTCCTGGGTCTTCGTGCTGGTGGGGCTGGGAATCGTCGACGTCATAATGTGCCTCTCGGCTTGTTCTGCGACGGTGCGGCCCACTGGAGCGCAGCGAGCTCACCATGGACATGGCGTGGTGGCCGGCGCTACCAGGTGCGGGACGCGCCGGTCGTGAGCTGGCGGCCCTTGGTGCGCCACCTGGGTTCCTTGTCGACAGTCCGCGTGGTGATGGTGCGAAGCCGGCGGATCGCGGCCCCGTACGCCCCCACGGCGGTCGTGGAGAACTTGCCACCAGGTGGCTCGTCCATGAACGGCATGAACTTGTCCGGGAATCCCGGCATCGTGCAGCCGATGCAGATGCCGCCGACATTGGGACAGCCACCCATGCCGTTCATCCAGCCCCGCTTGGGCACGTTGCACTTGACGACCGGCCCCCAGCAGCCCAGCTTGACGATGCACTTGGGTGAGCCGTACTCCGTGGCGAAGTCGCCCTGCTCGTAGTAGCCGGCCCGGTCGCAACCCTCGTGGACCGTCTGCCCGAACAGCCAGGTGGGCCGCAGCGCCTCGTCGAGGGGGATCATCGGCGCCTGGCCGGTGGCCATGTAGAGCAGGTAGGTCAGCGTCTCGGAGAGGTTGTCGGGTTGGATCGGACAACCGGGAACGCACACGATGGGGATGCCTGCCTTGGACTTCCAGTCCCAGCCCAGGTAGTCCGGAACGCCCATCGCGCCGGTCGGGTTGCCCGCCATCGCGTGGATGCCGCCGTAGGTCGCGCAGGTGCCGACCGCGACGATCGCGGTTGCCTTCGGCGCAAGACGGTCGAGCCATTCGCTGGTGGTCATCGGCTGGCCGGTGGCCGGGTTGTTCCCGAAGCCGCACCAGTAGCCTTCGTCCTTGATCTGCTCGTTGGGAATGGAGCCTTCCACGACGAGCACGAACGGCTCGAGCTCGCCACGGTCGGCCTTGAAGAACCACTCGAGGAAGTCGTCCGCGCCGCCGTTGGGGCCGCACTCGAAGTCGATCAGCGGCCAGTGCACAGCGATCTGCGGAAGGCCCGGGAGGGATCCCAGCGCAATCTCCTCGATGCTGGGCTGGGTCGCGGCGGTGAGCGCCACGGAGTCCCCGTCACAGCTGAGCCCGGCGTTGATCCAGAGAACGTGGATCAGTGTCTGTTCGGCGGCAATGGCTTCGGCGGTCTGCATCGTGCCACGCTCTCTGGGCCGTCTGCCCGACCCCTGTCATGGGCGCCTCTCCGGGGGCCCGATGAAGTGACGTGCTTTTGTGTGTCTACACCTCCCCAAAAACGGGTGTCAAGGCCCAGTCCCCGGGTGTCCTAGCAGGTCACAGGCCCTTTTCGCCGATTGTCGGCGACGTCCGTGCGGACGCTCTCACGCACAGTCACAGGTCCGCGAGCCAGCTGAACCAGCCGTCCAGACCGGCCCCGCTGGTGACTGACAACGGCAGCACCGACAGGTGGGGATTGACCAGGCGCGCATTGGCTGCGCAGGCGTCGACGTCGAAGTCGACGTAGGGCAGGAGGTCGGTCTTGTTGATCACCACAACGTCGGCGGCGCCGAACATCTGGGGATACTTCAGCGGCTTGTCGTCGCCCTCAGTGACGGAGAGGACGACGACCTTGGCTGTCTCGCCGAGATCGAACAAAGCCGGGCAGACCAGGTTCCCGACGTTCTCCACGAACAGCAGGGCGCCAGCGGCCGGATCCAGGGCCCGCAGACCTTTCCCGAGCATCTCGGCGTCGAGGTGGCAGCCGGCACCGGTGTTGATCTGCACGACTGGTGCGCCGGTGGCCCGGATGCGGTCGGCGTCGAGCACCGTCTCCTGGTCGCCCTCGATGACCGCCACCTCGCGTGCTGCACCGACCTCACGGATGGTACGCACCAGCAGGCTGGTCTTGCCCGACCCCGGAGAGCTCATCAGGTTGAGGGCGCTGATGCCGCGGTCGGCCAGCCACTCCCGGTTGCCGGCGGCGAGCAGGTCGTTCTTCGCCAGCACCTGCTGCTCGATTCGGAGGGTGCGGGTCGCTTCGGGTGCCGAGGTCTGCGTCGGGGCGTGGGTGTGCCCGGAGGGGTGCGCGTGGTCAGCGAGGGGCTCGTCGGGGTGCCCGTGGTCGGAGCCGTGCCCGTGGTTGGAGCGGTGGTCGTGGTTGGAGCGGTGGTCTTGGTTGGAGCGGTGGTCGTGGAACGCGGTCACGCGCGCGCCGCCGTCGTCCCCGCAGCCACAGGTGGCACACATCGCTCAGGCCACCTCCACAGACTTGATCATGAGCTCGCGACCGGCCGTGACCTCCACGTCGGCGCTGCCACACGGGCACAGCAGGATGAGATCGGTGAGGGTGAAGTCCTGGTCGCACTCACGACAGTGGCCCCGGCCGGCTGGTTCGTCGATGTCGAGCCTGGCGCCCTGCAGGACCGTCTTGTCCGTCACCAGCTCGAAGCAGAACCGCATCGCGTCTGGCACGACGCCGCAGAGCCGGCCGACCTCCAGGCGCAGGCTGACCACGCGCTGACCCGCCACCCGTTCGCTCACCGCGTCGACGACGCTCTGCGTGATCGACAGCTCGTGCACATGCCATCCCTTCGAGCCGCCAGCGCCCCGGCCTGGGCCGGTCCGCTGGACTCGGTCTCACGCCGGTCGACTGCTCCGGCCGGACACGCTAGTCGGCGCCGGTGGGTTTCACAACGCAGCCGACAGCTCGAGGAGCTTGTTGACCGTACGCCAGTTCCGAACCGTGGTGGCCACGCCAACGGCGCGCTCGACCGGCAGCCTGGCGCGTCCGGCGCCCTCTGGGAAGTGCAGGTAGATCTGCTTACCGGCGACCCGGAACTCCTCGCGCCCGGCATCGAACGCGCCGAGTCGATCTACTCCGGCTGTCTTGGGAGCCTCGGCGAGGAACGCGACGTACAGCCGTGACTGATCGACCTGGGGGAACGGGTTGGCGTCCACGATCTTCGCCAGCTCCTTCGGGGTGCGCACCATCACGCGGACCGTCATCGCCAGACGCTCCTGGATGCCCTTCTCGATCCGCGCCGGTATGTCCCGCGCCGGAAGCCCGCTGGTGAAGATGACATTGCCGCTCTGGATGTATGTCGTCGCGTCAGTGAAGCCGAGGTCGGCGTAGATCTCGCGCAGGTCGCCCATCGCCACCTTCGCCTTGCCGCCGACATTGATGCCCCGCAGCAGTGAAACGTACGTCGACACCACTCACCTCCCAGCTGCACCAGCAGGCCGCCGCCCCACACCGATCACGCACGCGGAGGGTCGTCGTCCTCATGCGACCCGGACCTGCTCGCGCAACCGGCTCAGGATCGCGGAGAGGAGCCTGGACACCTGCATCTGGCTGACGCCCATCTCGGCACCGATCGCACGCTGGCTCCATCCGTCGAAGAAGCGGTACTGCAGGATGAGCAGGTCACGAGGGGAAAGGCCCTCGAGCAGCTGATGGAGGACGTGGCGCTGCTCAACGCCCTCGAGCTCGTCGTCGAAGCCGCCGATGGACTCGCGCAGCGAGGTGGGCTCCGACGGGCCGGCCGGCAGGTCCAGGGACCGCGTGTGTAGGCAGCCCTCGGCCGCGAGGGCCTCGAGGATGTGCTCTTCGTCGGACCCGATC
>JBKPNJ010000005.1:0-4720 GCA_046732575.1 Actinomycetota bacterium | reverse complement strand
CCTCGAAGAGGAACCGCAGGCCGCACGAGGAGCTCCAGGATCTCGCGACACCGGTGCCGACGAACCCGCCGGCGGCCCGGTCGACCGTCCAGCGGGCACCTCCGACGAGGAAAGCGACACCTCGGTCGACAGTCAGGGCACGATCGACGAGAACATGCCGCAGATGCCCTCCGGCGACCAAGGTGGCTGACGAACGACACGAGATCCCTAGGAGGACCGCATGACCCAGACACCCAATGACGACCCGGGCAGCGGTCGGGCTGTGCCGCCGTACGACGACCGCCGCAAGGCCGCGGACGTCGACACTGAGCAGGATCTTCACAAGGATGGAGCCAACGTCGGTGCAGCGACCGGGCCGGTCGAGAACGACGAGTTGAAGGCGACGCCCAAGCAGGACACGCCTCGCGGTGCCGAGGCCTCGCCGTCAGACGAGCAGCCGGCCGCCGACATGCCCGAGACCGACCTGGACAAGGACATGGTCGGGCCGGACCACTACGAAGGCACTGGACGGGGCGAGAACAAGGCAGAGGGCTCTGACAAGTCCTGATCGGCCGCAGGTGCTGGTGGCCGGTGTCGGCAACATCTTCCTCGGTGACGACGGCTTCGGTCCGGAGGTCGCCCGACGGATGCTGGCCGACGACCTGCAGTCGGCGGGCCGGCCCGGCCGGAGCAGCCTTCCCGACGGCGTGCGGGTGGTGGACTACGGCATCCGAGGGATGCATCTGGCCTACGACCTGCTGGAGGACGTCGACGTCCTCATCCTCGTCGATGCGCTCCCGGGCGACGACCCTCCCGGCAGTCTCCGGGTGCTGCAAGTAGGTCCGGACGACCTCGGCGAAGGGCAGTTCGACGCGCACGGCATGGATCCGGTGGCGGTTCTCGCGAGCGTCAGGTCGCTGGGCGGCCGGCTGCCGGCTACATATGTCGTCGGCTGCCGGCCGGCCGACGTGACCGATGGAATCGGGCTCTCGGCGCCGGTGGCGGCAGCGGTCGACGAAGCGGCGGCGGCCGTACGGACACTCATCGAGCAGCGGCTCACCGCCGGCGTACCCCTCCGCTCGCCTATCGGAAAGGAGCCCTGACCATGTGCCTGGGCATACCCGGACAAGTCGTGGAGATGGTCGAGGGGTACGGCGACCAGCTTGCGCTCGTCGACGTCGCCGGTGGGCGAAGCAGAGTGAATCTCGGGATGCTCGAGGATCCGAACGTCTCGCCCGGTGACTGGCTGCTCATCCACATGGGCTTCGCGATCGAGAGGATCGACGAGGCCGCGGCTGACCAGGCGATGGCCGGCCTGGAGATGATGGGCCGGTCCGCGGAGGAGAACGCTCAGCCGCATGGCGCCGCCTTCGAGGCTTGGCTGCGGCCCGGGGGTCGTCAGGGAGCAAGTTCCCAGTAACACACAGCGATTTCCGACATACCTGTCAGACTCCACATATGCCTCGATTCCCGTCCTGCAGCGCCGAGTGATGCGGCCGCGGGTGTCGCAGTCGCGACGGGGTATTCCGCTCGGCGCCGCCATCGGGGTGCTGGTGGCCCTGCTCACAGCGTGCGGTGGTGGCTCGGGGGAGGACAGGGCTGACGAGCCGCATCGGCTCACCGGGCACGTGATCGCTCCGATCTGCGGGGGTCGGTACGGCATCGAGTCCGCGCAGATCGTCGTCCACAACTCAACCGGTGGGATCCTGGCGACGTCCACCACGTCGGCCAACATCCTTTCTCCCATCACGTCGCCGTGTGTGGTGAGCTTCTCGGTGCCCGCAGTTGGCGGGGCCCACTTCTACCGTCTGCAGATCGGCGGCCACTCCGGGCCGGCCTACTCACAGGCAGAGCTGGAGGCTGCGGACTTCAGCGCCGTCCTTCGGCTCGGCGGAACGGAGCTGCCGAACGTGAGCGCGAACAGCTTCTGCTCCTCCGCCGCCGGTCTGGACACGCTCCTCGGCAGCGCCGGCGCCCTCGCCGGGGATCGGGCGGACTGGCGCTCCGGCGTCGGCTCCTATCTCGACGTCCTGACGGAGTTCGCCGGCACCCAGCTCATCGGCGGCCCTGACCGGTCCGCCCAGCAGCTGACCACTGTCAGTGCGTCGCTGCTCGCGGCGACGCGCACGCCCTCGACCACGCGCGTCCAGCTGCGCACGGCCAACCGGCTCATGCCCGGTGTGATGAGAGCGTACGGCTGTGGCGACCGCTGGGCGACGGCCGTCGCCCAGGCTCCCGCACCACCGCCGCCGGCCCCGGCTCCGGTGGCTCCGCTGCCGCCAACGGCGACGGTGACGGTGACGCCGTACACCCCCCAACCGCAGTACGGCGGCCCACCCTTCCCGGGCACCTCCCTGTCGACCGCCCTGCAGTACCAGGACCGCACCGACGTCTCGTTGGTGCAGGCGCGGCTGAACACGCTCGGCTACGGCCCGATGCCGGTGGACGGCAGCTTCGGTCCGGTGACCAGGTCATACGTCGTGCAGTACCAGGCCAATCACGGCCTCATCGTCGACGGGGTGGTCGGGCCGCAGACCTGGGGCTCTCTCTTCCCCTGAGTCGCCGGTCAGCGACGCCACACCGGCTGACGGTCGGTCACCACCGGAGGGGCCGTCTGCGCCCAGACCCGCCGCCAGCCGGCCACCGCCGGGCCGGACGCGTCCGGCGTCGCCCCGCCGGCTGCCCGCCGCCGCGCGTCCCACCATGTGGTGGCGTCCTCGTCGAGGAGCTGGGAGACCGTCGCATGTATGCGTACGCCGAAGTCACGGACGCTCTCCCGGTCGCGGCACATCACCGGATCACCGAAGCGAACCGAGACCGGCATCCGGCCCGGACGTGGCCATCCCCTGCCACGGGGCATCGCCGCGTACGAGCCGCGGATCGACACCGGCACCACCGGCACCCGCTTCTCGGTCGCCAGGGCCGCCGCACCGAGCCGGAACCGCCCCACCCATCCATCCGGTGAGCGCGTGCCCTCGGGAAACACCAGCACGCTCCACCCGTCGGCCAGCAGGTCCGCCGGCGTCGTGGACATGCTGCCGCCGCGTCGCTCGATCGGGAAGGTGTTGAACAGGATCGCCGAGCCGGTCGCGCGCCACCAGGTGTCGAAGAAGTAGTCGGCTGCCGCCGCGACCGCGGTCCGGCGACGCCACGAGGCGGGCAGTGAACACAGGATCAGCGGGGTGTCGAGATGCGATGAGTGGTTCGCCACGAAGAGGACCGGCCGCTCGACCTGTTCCAGTCGCTCCAGACCGGTGACGTGCGGGCTGACCTCCGCTCGCAACAGCGGTGTGAGTCCCCCCACCTGGACGACCTCGCGCAGTGCCCGCGCCGGCCGGCCGCGTGCCCACGTGGTGGGGAACACCGACGTGGAGGGTTCCGGGGCATAGGGCTCGGCGGACCGGGGCACCAACGGCCGCCGTCCCCAGCGCCAACCCCTGGCGACGGTCTGCACGTCGCCGACCGTGCCTCTCCAGAAGCCGCTCATCAGCGCACGTCCGCGATCAGGTGGGGCGGGTTGTGCAGGTAGCTGATCGAGGGTGAGCGACCGACTGCTGTCGAGACCATCTCCAAAGCGTCGGCCAGAGTCGAGGCTGCCCGGAAGCCCATCCTCTCCACCGTCGACCGGTCCCCGCCGACCCAGACGACCTCATCAACGTGGTCCATCGCGTGTGCAGCCCAGTACCACATGTAGAACGGGTGTACGCCGTGGTAGGCGTGCGAGGTGCGGTAGAGGTGGATGTACCACGGGTCGCTGGCGTAGGCGTCCTCGAACTTCGCCTCGATCACGCTGGGGTCGGTCGACTCCGCCAGCACCTCGTCGAAGAAGTCGATGTAGCTGGGGTGGTGCAGCTGGCTGAACGCGCGCGGCACCGGGTGATAGAGGATCACCGCCCCGCCCCGCCGCACCACCGGCTGACCGCGGTAGGAGTTGAAGTAGTAGCCCAGTCCGCTGCACGTTGCCAGGATCGGGTTCATCACCGAGTTGACGTTGTAGGGCCCGAGGTACGGCACCCCCATGACGAGCACGTCCGACTGGCCCTGCACCTCGACCATCTGCTGCCGGTGCACGCTTGCGAGCGTCTTGCGGTGCACCGCCTCGGTCTCCCCGGCATGCACTCCGGTGATGCCGTAGGGCGCGCGCAGGTCCTGGAACATCCGATGCCGCAGCCGGCCAGGTGACAGCGCCAGCCCGCGACGCGCGGCCAGCATCGCCGCCTGGTCGCGCACCCCCCACTCCCACTCCCGCTTGAGCAGGAAGTCGTACGGCGACGGGAACACGTCGTTGTTCAGGGTGGTCTCGACGGTGAACACCTTCAGGTGCTCGGCCAGGAGCCGGCCCATCCGCTGTGCCGAGTGATGCAGGTGCGACTTGTCGGGGTCCATGAACGAGCGGGACTGCACCATCGTCTTGGCGTTGTGATGGTGCTTGAGGCTCTTGTACGACGCCAGCCCGATCGGGACCGACTTGTGGCCGCCGTCCATCGCAACCAGGTTGACGTTGACGTAGACGAGCAGGTCCGACTCGGCCGCCCGACGGTTGATCTCGACGTCCTCGCCCTGGTCGGTGAGGCCGACGTGCAGCAGGTTGTCCATGTCCTCGGCGTCGTGGTTGGTCAACAGGCCGGCAGAGAAGAACGACCGGAAGACGCGCTCGCCGACGATGTCGCGGAGCTCACGCGGTGTCAGCCGGCGATGCAGGGCGTTGGCGGAGATCAGCTCCACGTCGTCGACGCCGGTG
>JBKPNJ010000004.1:0-9025 GCA_046732575.1 Actinomycetota bacterium | reverse complement strand
GCACGGCGACCTTGTCGCCTCGACGCAGGTCACCCAGCCTGAAGAAGACGCCGGGGGTACCGTTCCACGTCACATGGCCGGCGATGATGGCCGGTCCGAGCGACCCCGGCGAGGGCCCCCCGGTGTACCAGCCGGCCTCTGCGGGATCTGTGGGCACCTCCATGGCGCCCGTGTCGTCGAGCCCCAGGCGCACCAGAGGTGATGCGACACCGATGCCGCCTATCCGCACCGATCTGGGCTCCGACTGAGGCAGCACCACGCCGGTGATGCGGTCGCTGGTCCCCAACGGGCGGTTCGCCGGCTTCCCCCCAACGTTGCTGTCCGCGGGCTGGACCGAACCGTCACGCGGCGCGCTCGCCGAAGCTGACACCCGTGCCTGCGCCGCGGCGTCCTGGCCCGCGGACGGTGGAACCGGTGGGGAGTGATCGGAGAGCGCGACGACCACTCCCGCCGCTACCAGGAGCACTCCCACGACCGCGATCAACCACACCAGCCGGGCAACCGCTGACCCCCGACGTGGTTGCGGTGACTCGTGCATACCCGAATGATAGGGGCGCGTCCGTGGGCCGCTTCCCCCGTCAGTAGTCGAGTTCTTCACCGGTGGTTGACGCAGTCTCCCCCGTGGCCTCCACGCAGAGCGACGGGTCGTCAGGAACAGATAGACTACGGTGAGTGACCAGGCTTGACCAAGCACGGGGGCGGTATCGATGACCGGCCGGGGAGAGAGCAGCCATGCGGGGCAACGGCCCGCCCATCGTGTTGTACATCACCGGTTCCGGCCGCTCTGGCAGCACTCTGGTGGAGCGGATCCTGGGAGCCGCCCCGGGATTCGTGAACGTCGGTGAGCTCATCGAGCTGTTCCGCCGGGTGGCGGTGCAGGACGAGCGCTGCGGCTGCGGCCACGACTTCGCCGCGTGCCCGTTCTGGCAGCCGGTCGGCGAGCGCGCCTTCGGCGGCTGGGACCCGTCGTTGCTCACCCGGGTGACACATCAGCAGGTCGCGGTGGCACGTCAGCGCCACCTGCCGCGACTGCTGGCCCCGGCCCTGGCCTCATCGGATTTTCGGAGTGCTCTGGAGGAGTACGCGAGCACGTATGCGGACCTCTACCGGGCGATCGCCACGGAGGCTGACGCGGAGGTCATCGTCGATGCCAGCAAGTGGCCGGCCCAGGCTCTGGCGCTCGCCCGGACCGGGCGGATCGACCTTCGGGTGCTGCACCTGGTCCGGGACGCCCGCGGGGTGGCGTACTCGTGGCAGAAGACGGGGATCGCCCGTCCGCACTCCCTCCACGGCGCCGACATGGCCACCCACCGGGCCTCCCGCACCGCGGTGCGCTGGACCACGTTCCAGCTGGAGGCGGCTGCTCTCGCGCGGACGGTGCCGCACGGCGCCACCGTGCGGTACGAGGACCTGGTCGCCGACCCGCGCGGGACGCTGCGGGCCGCGCTGGAAGGCCTCGGATTCGGTGCCGCGCCCGTCCGGCTCGACCACGTCACCGAGCACGGGATCGTCCTGGGCCCGAGCCACGGGCTGGCCGGAAACCCGTCCCGGTTCCAGCACGGCGAGGTGCGCCTCCGGGTTGACGACGAGTGGCGCACGCAGATGGCGAACCGTCCGCGACGGGTGGTGACCGCGATCGCCTGGCCGGAGCTGCTGGTCCACGGCTACCCGCTGGGGCGACGCCGTGCGCAGGCGCCGCCCGCCCGCGTCGGAACGTGAACCACTCCGTGCGGTCCCAAGCGGTCACGACTCGGTGCCGCCGGACCGCACGGGTAGCCGGCGCGCCAGCGTCGCGACGAAGGCCCCTGGCCGCCCGGGAGCGCCGGCCTTCTACGGTGGCCCCTGTGACCTCTCGACCACCGGCCGGCGACAACATGGCCGATGCCAGCTCCTCCCCCGATGACCCGTTCGAGGTCGAGCTCGCGGCCAACGCCGCCTACGCGAACAGGTTCGCGCTCGGCGATCTTGCCCCCGTCGCAGCGCGTGGTCTGGCGGTGGTCACGTGCATGGACTCCCGCATCGAGCCGCTGCAGATGCTCGGTCTGCGCCCTGGCGATGCCAAGATCCTGCGGAATGCCGGCGCCCGGGTCACCGACGATGTACTGCGCACGCTGGTGGTGGCCGTGCATCTGCTCGGCGTCCGACGGGTGCTCATAGTCCCCCATCTCGGCTGCCGCATGTCGGCCCCGGACGAGCGTGAGGTGCATGCGGCCGTCTTCGAGGCGTCGGGTGTCGACACGCGTAGCCTCGAGCTCCGACCGGCGCGCGATGTGGTGACAGCTCTGCGGCAGGACGTCCAGCGCGTTCGGTCATGGCCGTACCTCCCCGACGATCTAGCCATCGGCGGCGCCGTCTACGACGTCGACACCGGCCGGCTGGACCGGGTGGTCTGAGGCGCCTCCGCGCAGAACCGAGTGCCGGCCGAGGAGGAAGCCGACCGGGGAGCACAGGGATGCTGATCGCGTTCGCCTGGTGCTCCCGCCGGGACCGGCCCGTGCACCCTGAGCTCTGTTGTTGTTCGTGTCCTGGACTTCCTTTCGGTGTACAACAAGTGCATGCCACTGGCCGTACACCGGGAGATCGAACGCAAGTACGACGTCTCGCAGGACGCTGAGCTGCCGCCCCTGGGCGAGCTGCCCTCGGTGGCGTCCGTGCCTGCGCCGGCGGAGCTGTCGCTCGGGGCGGTCTACTTCGACACTCCCGACCTCGCCCTGGCCCGGGCCGGCATCTCCTTGCGCCGGCGCACCGGCGGTGACGATGCAGGCTGGCATCTCAAGCGACCCCTCGGCAACGGAGATCGGGAGGAGTCCCGACACCCGCTGGGCCGGGCGACGAGGTCCGTACCGGCAGCGCTGCGCAACCAGGTCCGGGTGCACACGCGCGCCCAGATCCTGAAGCCGGTGGCTTCGATAGACACCAGGCGGACGGTCCATCGGCTGCTTGATCCGGCCGGAGCAGTGCTGGCGGAGGTATGCGACGACAGCGTGTCGGCGCGCAGCATCGCACCCGGCGGTGCCGCCACGGTGACCGGGTGGCGTGAGTGGGAGGTCGAGCTGGCCGAGGGTTCCCGCGACCTGCTCGACGTGATCGAGGCAGAGCTGAGGCAGGCGGGGGCCGCCCCAGCGGCGGGACCGTCGAAGCTCGCTCGGGTGCTTGAGAGCCGGCTGCCCGGCGAGGAGCATGCGGTCCGAACCGTACCCTCTCGGAGGGGACCCGCCGCGGCGGTGCTGCACACCCACCTGCACAACGAGATCGCGGAGCTGAAGCTCAGGGACCCCCAGGTGCGTCAGGACAAGCCCGACTCCGTGCACAAGATGCGCGTCGCGACCCGTCGCCTACGCAGCACCCTGGCGACGTTTCGGCCGCTGGTCGACCGGGAGATAACAGACCCGTTGCGACAGGAGCTGAAGTGGCTGGCAGGCATCCTCGGCGACGCCCGCGACGCCGAGGTGATGCGGGCCAGGCTGGCCCTGATGATCGCCGAACAGCCGTCAGAGCTGGTGATCGGCCCCGTTGCCCGCCGGGTGGACAAGGAGATGCGGGCCGCGTACCGAACGGCTCACGCTCGGGTTGTGGACGCGTTGGACTCAGCGCGCTACTTTGACCTGCTCGACGGTCTCGACGCCCTCGACACCGCGCCGCCTTGGACGGCGTCGGCCGAAGAACCCGCCGGAGAGGTTCTGCCCGTCCGCGTCCGGCGGGACTGGAAACGGCTACGCAAGCAGGCGGACTCCATCGACGCCGCGATGCCGCTGGAGCGTGACCACCAGCTGCACGAACTACGCAAGGCCGCCAAGCGGGTTCGCTATGCCGCAGAAGCGCTGGAATCGGTGTTCGGGCAGGACGCCAAGGCGCTCGCCAAGGCGGCCAAGAACATGCAGGAGCCACTCGGCGACCATCAGGACAGCGTGGTGCTGCGTGAGCTCCTTCGACAGCTGGGCGTGCGGGCTCATCTGGACGGAGAGAACGCGTTCACGTACGGCCGGCTGCACGCGCTGGAGGAGGCACGCGCCCGAGATACCGAGAAACAGGCGGCGGTGGCCTGGAAGAGCTCCTCCGACAAGCGGTTGCGGCGCTGGCTGCGTACCTGAGCAGATCCGCGGAGTCGTTGCTCGTCAGAACAGGACCTTCTCGCACTCTCGCCACAGGCCGGCATAGGCCGCGGCGGCCCGCCCCCGGACGTTGGAGCAGACCACCGGCTGACGCGTCAGACCCATCCGCTCGACGTCTGTCGCGGCGGGAACCGACGTCGCCAGAATGTCGGACCGCTGTCGTGGCAGCTCAGCCATGATGTCGGCGTGCAGGCGCTTGCGGCCATCGACCATGGAGAAGAAGGCACGCACGTGCGGGCGGCGTCCATCGAGCTTGGCGACGAACCGCGCCAGCTGCTCGAACGTCCGTACCGACAGCGTCGCGGGGATGAGCGGGACGAGCAGGACGTCCGCTGCCTCGAAGACGTTCTCCGAGACCAGCGAGATGCCCGGCGGGCAGTCGAGGACGACGAAGTCGTAGTCGGAGGACAGCGGCTTGAGAAGCCTTCCCAGCTGCCGCACCGGTTTCTTGGCGTGGTCGAGGATGAGGTCCATGTGCCGGTACGAGAAGTCGGCGGGAAGTAGATCCAGGCCGGCGAAGTCCGTTGCCTTGATGGCGTCGTCGATGTCACGCCGCCCCCTGACCAGCGCCTTGCCGCCGCCCTTGACTCGGGGGCGGACGCGGAACATGTACGTGGCCGCACCTTGCGGGTCGAGATCCCAGACGAGCGTCCGGCGCCCTTCTCGCGACGCCAGGTAGGCGAGGTTGAGGGCGGCGCTGGTCTTTCCGACACCGCCCTTGATGCTGTACGTCGCAAGCGTTCTCACGAGCTCGCTCCGGTCAGCATGTCGACCCGGCGACGGTTGCTCGACCCCGCGAACTTCGCGAAGCGCGCCGCGAACCCGGAACGCGCTCTGCGCTGCCTTTCCTCCAGTGCCGCCACCAGCCGGCCGATCGCCAGCATCCCACCGGCCGAGACGTCGCCGGCCGCGAGCAGTCGATCGGCGAACCCTTCCAGAGCGTGCCGTTGCACCTCGGTGTCCTGGAACTCTCCGAGGTTGAGTTGCAGTGCCTTGAGCTCGTCGACGAGCGACCTCAGCAGCTTCGGGTCGTACATCGAGCTGAAGAACTCCAGCAGGTAGCGCAGCTCCTTGCAGCGCTTGCGGAGGTCATGCAGGGCCTGCGGCGGTGAGTCGTCGTCGATCACGCTCCCGTCACGAAACACATGGCCGGCGGCCCTTCGGATCTGCCCGTCGGCGAGCTCACCTATTGGCATGGATCCGGCGGGCCCCGGCTCCGCCGAGGACCGGTGCTCATCGATCACCCGCTCCCAGTCAGCCATCAGTCGCTGGTATCGCCAGGAGTGGAGGGTCGTGCACAGGTGAACGTACGCCTCCTGCCGGTCCGCGGCGATGAGATGGCGCAGCGGTTCCAGGTCGTCGACGACGCCGCCGAGGATCCGGTGGAACGAGGGAAAGTCGAGGAGATGGACGTCGAGGTCCCGCATTGGTGTCGTGATCCGCCCAAGCCAGCGGAACTCCGCACGGAAGTGGCGCTCGACCTCGACGGGCAGCGCTCCAGCGAACGCCTTGAGAGCCGACCTCGTCCGCCGGACGGCGACCCGGAAGTCATGCAGGCACTCGGTGTCGATGTCCCGGACGACACCATCCTGGTTCGCAACCACGGACTCCAGGAGTGTCCGGTAGATCATCCTCGCGGCGTCGTATGTGGCCGGCTCCCGGCTCAGCGTGACGGTGACTCGACCGGAGTGGTCGCCGGGTCGCCGGGCGAGGACGGTCAGGGCCTCCTCGAACAGCGACTCGCGCACCGGCTCGACTCCCGGAAGGTTCGTGACGAGGCTGCTCAACCTGGTGGCGTACTTGTCGTACCCCCGCAGCGGGACGATGGACAGTCGGTGGTGGAGGGGGACATCGGAACCGTCCGCGTCCAGGCGCGAGTCGGACAGGACAAGCCGGGCAACGGTTTTCGCGTCATCGTTGCGGGCGGCCAGCACCACCGAGTGCGAGACCACAGCAGCGACGCCCAGCAGCGCCCGCACTCCGACGACACCGGAGAGGACCTCGTGCAGGCGAGCTGGGAGCTCCCCGTGGCCATTGCCGTTACTGCCAGCGGGAGCCCGTAGTACCGGGGCCCCGGTCGTGCGATCGGACAGCTCGAAGAAGTCGTCCGCCCGTGCCAGCACAAGACCCGCCCGATGGACACGCCAGTCGAAGGTGTCGAGGTAGATCAGCCGTCGCTGGTCCTCACCCTCGCGCACCAGGCACAACCGCTCGGAGATCTCCCGCGCGGCCCTGGCCCAGTCATCAGCCAGGTAGGCGAAGTCCATCGGCGTTGACATGGGGCTCCACGGTCATCTGTACAGGATGATCGGCCAATTCTGCCCGGCCGCCGCGGTCCTCCTGCGGCAGACACCCCGGCTGGCCGAGGGGATTCGGCGCAGTCACGTGGCTGCCAACTGCTCCATGCCGACCAGGTCCGGCAACCGATCCGCGCCTCTGGCCAGGTGAAACACCAGGGCACCGCCCTTCTCGATCGAGAGCGCCCGCGGAGGGCGTGCATCCAGGCTTCTGCACAGCGCCCTCACCAGCCCGGGTATGGCCCGGCGCTGGCTGCAGACCACCGTTGATCTGCCCAGAGCGGCCGCCTCGAGCAGCCAGGTGTCAGCACGACGGGCGTCGGCTCGGTAGCCGGCCTCGGAGACCAGCGGCTGCTCGTTGACGACCAGTTTGCGCTTGGCGGCGTAGGGCGCCGCGGTCTGCCGACACCGGGCCACGTCCGCAGACCAGACGGACTCGGCTTGGTAGCCGGCCAGGATCGGTGTCAACGCGGCGGCCTGGGTCTGACCGATATCGTCGAGTGGGCGTTGCTCGTCCTCTCCCGTCCAGGTCGAGGCACCCTGTGCGTTCGCATGCCGCAGCACGATCAGCGGCCAGGTGGGGCGAGGATCGACCAGGAACCAGGCGAGGACCTGCGCATCCTGGCCCGGCCGGAGCCGGGGTCGGACAGCCCTGGGGGGCAGCCACTCCAGCGCATCGACTTCCTGGCTGGGGCGGAACTCGCCGCTGGTCGCCAGCATCGCCCAGTACCTCACCCGCTTGGTGGAGCCGTTCACCCGGTAACGAAGCCTGCCCAGTGCCCGGCCGAGCCTCGCCTCGCTGCCGGTCTCCTCCTGCACCTCGCGCAGCGCCCCGAGCACGGGTGGTTCGCCGGTGAGCAGCTTGCCTTTCGGCAGAGACCAGTCGTCGTGCTTCGGCCGGTGCACCACGGCGAGCTCCACCCCGCGGTCCGCGGGCCGCCAGACGACGCCACCAGCGGCCTCGATCACCGTGCCGTCAGCCATTCCGTCACCCCTGCTCAGCCGCAGCCCTGTCGCGCCGCTGTGGGCAGTTTCGCACGACGTGTCCGCTCGGAGGCCGCCGAATCGCGCGATGCCGGCGATCAGCGGGTTTCGACGTCGCCTGGTATCACGGGGCTGGCAGCTGCCACGTCACCCAGGCACCGTCCGCGGCCGATGAGCCCCAGGTCGCCGCGAGGGCCGCCACCCGGTCACGCGCGTCCTGCATGTCCCTCTCGGGTCTGGCCGACCCGTGGAGTATCACGATCGGCCAGGCCGCGTCCTGCCGCCCCGGGACGATGGTCTGGTCTACGCGGACGTGCGTACCGACCACGTCGGCGGGTTCCAGTCCGAGCGCCGTGGCCACTGCCTGGCACATGGCCTCGAGCCTGGCGGCCGCGTCGTCCACCGGCGGGGCGAAGACCTGGATGATCGGCACGTGGGATCTCACATCTGCGAGAGCTGAACGGAGCGACTGAGGTGCGGGGGCGAGTCGGGGTCACGGCCCTCCCTGAAAGCCAGAGCGACCGCCAGGCGGTGCACGCGGACCAGCTCGGCCTGCGCGTCCAGCCCGCCGACCTCGAGCCGGGCTCCGGTAGCCGTGATGTCGGCCGCGAGGCCTGGTGGTACACCGACCAGGGACCAGACGAGCGTTCCTGGCCCGGCGCACGAGATCGGTCCGTGCTGGTACTCGAAGACGGGGTATGCCTCGGTCCAGAAGCCGGCCGCCTCGCGGACCTTCAGAGCGGCCTCCTGGGCGACCCCGGCGCTCCACTTCGTGCCGAGGAAGACCACGTGCCGAAGGCTGGAGATCCCAGCGGGGTCCAGCGGAAGATCGGCTGCGAGTGCCGCCTCGGCGTCGAGACTCAGGCTCTCGATGTCCTCGCCCAGCGAATGCCGAAGCAGCGCGAGCCCGGTGGTGGCGAAGCGGGTCTGCATGACGGACTTCTCGTCTGCGTAGTCGAGCAACAGGCCGGACTCCGGAACCAGCTCGGCGACGGGGCTGCCCGGCACGCCCGAGATGGTGACCACGCGATGGCTGTCACGGAGCTGCTCCCCGAGCAGGACCAGGTCTCCTGTCGTTCCCGAACGCGACAGCAGAACGACGACCTCGTCGTCGCCGACCTCGTCGAGCTCGGACGGTATCGCGGCACGGGTCGGACCGAGCCCCGCAGCGACGCGTCGGCGGGCGTACGCCTCACCGATGTAGTACGACGTACCGCACCCCAGAATGAGGGCCCGTTCACCCGGCCGGGGAAGCATGGCGACCTGCTCGGCCGGCGTCGTGGCGGCTCGACGCCACATGGCCGGCTGTGTCGCGATCTCCGTCAGGGTGAAGTGCCCGGGTGCACCGACAGCGGGAATGGCTTCCAGAGCGGTCCGTCGCGACATCGCTGCGCCTACCCGGTCTCGTGCCACGGCGATCCTCCCGGGGCATTCAATCACAGATGAGCATTTCTGAGAACCGGTCTGCTCACTATTGACAGGTATTGAACGGTCATGCTGGGATGAGCCGGACGCGGTTGGCGCCACCGTCCACAGAGGGAGACCACGATGTCGGTAACACGCCGCCAGTTCCTGGCCGGGGCCTCGGGAGTCGCCGCCTCCGCATGGCTGTCCGGATGCGGCGGGTTCGGC
>JBKPNJ010000003.1:0-3752 GCA_046732575.1 Actinomycetota bacterium | reverse complement strand
GCCGGCCCGACCGGATCGCGTCCGCCGGCTTCTGGAGGTCGGCCGGTAGCGCGAACCGGCAGGTGGCCCCGGCGCACGTCCGCAGCTGCTGGAGGACCTGGGCCAGCTCGTTCTGCGTCAGGGCGTACTCAGGCGTGCCCGCGACGCTGTTGAGCTCCCTGGTGTCCGCGTAGAGGTCGTACAGCTCCCGCCAGCCGTCGGCGTGCTCGATGTAGAGGTACCGGTCGGTTCGCACGCCTTGGGTGTAGCTCAGCGCATTGGGGCCGGAGGGGTCGTACGGGATCGGGTCGCCGTTGATATCGAGTGCCGCCTTGACCCTCAGCGGCCCGGTTTCGGTCGCAATGCCGCGGGTCCAGCCCACGTCCCCGAATCTGGCGATATCGAGCATCGATTCGCCGTCCAGGCTGGGCTTGCCGTTGGTGAGCTCCGGCGCCAGCCCACCGCTCAGAGCCAACAGCGTGGGCGCGACGTCAGTCGTGGCGAACGGGTCGTACCGGATCTCGGCCGGGGGTATTCCCGGTCCCATGATCAGCATCGGCACCCGCAGGGACGGCTCGTACGGCAAGATCTTCCCCTGCCGGATCCGGTGCTCACCCAGGAGGTAGCCGTTGTCGGAGGTGAAGATGACAAGCGTGTCCTGCAACTCTCCAGCGTCCTCGAGCGCTCCCAGGATCCGGGGGATCTGGTCGTCGAGGATCGACTCTGCCTCGGCGCGCTGCCGGGTCGCCTCGAGGATCGCCGCCTGCTGCCAGTCGTTGAGAGGGTCGCGTCGCAGGAAGTCCGGTTTGTCACTCATATCGAACTCGCCCGCGGCGCCGGGAGCGGCCCTGATGATGGGGTTGAAGACGTCGCGTCGATATCCCGGCACCGCCGGCGTGCTGATGCCAGGGATGACCTCGGTGTCGTTGGTCACCTCAGCCGGCGGGTCATCGGGGTCTCGCGGACTGCCGTGGTGGGGAGCCGTGAACGACAACCAGGTGAAGAACGGCGTCGGCGAGGCCGCCTCCAGGGTGATCATGCGGGCAGCGATCCTGCCGTACGCGGTCGTCTGGTAGTGGCCGGAAAGATCCTGGATGCTCCCGTTCCGGTTCAGATGGGTGCCCCAGTAGTTGTACGTCCCGGCGTTGTCCAGAGATGCGCGCCAGTCGTCCCAGCCCGGAGGTATGTAGGTTCTGGTGCTGCCGTCGCGGACCAGCGGCGTGCCGTATCGGCTCTGCTCGCCGTAGCCGTTGAGGTACTTGCCCAGGAAGCTGGTGTGGTAGCCGGCCCGCTGCAGCCACACAGGCAGCGTCTCAGCGTCGTTCAGCGCGTGGAACCCCCACGGATCGCTGTGTGTCCAGACGCCATGGTTGTGCGGGTACTGGCCGGTCACGAATGACGCGCGCGACGGACAACACAACGGCAACGGCGCGAACGAGTTTGCGAATCGGACGCCCTGGGACTCGATCAGCGCCTGGGTGTTGGGCATCCAGGGCCCGTCGAGGTCATCGTCGCGCATGTCGTCAGCCATGATCACGAGGATGTTGGGCCGGGTCTGCACACTGGCCGTCGGATCCATGCCTGATGTGCTTCGGGTGTACGCCGACGCGGACTCGGGCCCCGGCGCGATGGCGGCGAGTACTCCGGCCAGCACGGCAAGACCTGTGGCGACGCCGGTCCGCCCACTGTGTCGCAAGAGTGGCCCCCTAGACCCGTCACAAACGGACGATTCGGCAACTGTATGGGTTGCCGTGGCGGGTCCGCAGGTCCCTGCTCAGATGCGTGCGGGTCGGGCGTGTGCCTACTCGGTCGTCCCGCCGCCCCTGATCTCCTCCAGGAAGCGGCCCCGTCCGCCGGCGAACTTGCCGCCACTGCGGTACTCGGACGCGACAAGGTTCAGCAGCTCCTCGACCGAGGTGTCCTTGGCGGCCTTGTCGAAGGTGATCTCCCCGTGCTGGAGCAGGTTGACGCGGTCGCACACCTCGAGCACCTGGGTGTAGTTGTGCGCAATGAGGATGATCGACAGATCCCCCAGGTCACGCAGCTTGGTGATCAGGTCGAGGATGATGCCGCCTTCCTTGGCTCCCATGGCGGCCAGTGGCTCGTCGAGCAGCAGGATCGTGGAGCGGGAGTAGACCGAACGGGCGACGGCGACGGCTTGTCGCTGTCCACCCGAGAGGTTGGCCACCTCGTCATTCACCGAGGGAATGTTGATGCCGATGTCGTCGAGGTACTTGCGGGCGTCCCGCCGCATCATCGACTTCTTCAGGAACGGACCCCAGCGCGGCTCGCGGTTGAGGTGCAGGTTCATGAAGACCGGCAGCGTGTCGATCAACGCCAGGTCCTGGAAGACGGTCTCGATCCCCAGTGACCGGGCGTGCTGCACGCTGTTGAGCTTGATGGGCTGGCCATCCATGTACAGGGTCCCCGAGGTGGGCTGGTGGAATCCGGTGAGAATCTTGATCAGCGTCGACTTTCCGGCGCCGTTGTCACCGAGCAGCCCCAGGACCTCACCCTTGTCGACATGCAGGTTGATGTCGTGCAGGGCGGTGACGTGACCGAACCGCTTTGAGACGTGCTCGGCCCGGATGGCCGCCTTGTCGACCGTCGCTGTGGACGCTCCGGCCTGTCCGGCTGGCTGATCATCGGCCATGGCGCTCATCCCGTCTTGGCTGCACGTCGGAAGCGAAGGAGCTGGGTGTTGAAGAACATGGCCAGCAGGATCGCCACTCCTTCGATGATGATGAAGGTGGTGGCGCTGATTCCCTGGATGTTGAAACCGTCTTGGAGAACGCCCAGCAGCAGCGCTCCGAAGAAGGCGCCGATGACGGTGCCCGAGCCACCCAGCAGCGCGGTCCCGCCGATGACACAGGCAGCGACCGCAGCGAACATCAGGTCGTTCCCGCCGGCGTTCGGGTCGAAGGACTGGCTGATGTGGATGCCGTCGAGGATCCCGGCGAAGCCGGCGAAGATGGCCGTGAGCATGAAGGCCCGAACCTTGATCTGCTTGGTCCTGATGCCGGCCTCGGCGGCCGCGAGTGGGTTCGCGCCGGTGGCGATCGTGTTCGTGCCCATCTTCGTCTTCGTCAGCACCGCCTGCATCACGACGCAGATCGCGATAGCCCACAGGATCTCCGACCACATGGCACCACCGAAGACGTAGACGAACTTGCCCTCGGTCGGTGCCGGTCGCGGGAAGTTGTCGGACACCTTCAACGTGATGCCGTGTAGCAGATACAGCGTCCCCAGTGTGGTGATGAAGGACGGCAGGTTCAGAAACTGCGTGATCGCGCCGTTGACAAGCCCGATCAGCGCGCACCCGATCATCGCGATCACGAGCGCCAGCAGCAGCGGGGCGCCACGGTCGTTGGCTTCCATCATGATGAAGGGCGCGAGAGCGAACGTCATGCCCGCGGAAAGGTCGATCTCCCCGCACACCAGCAGGAACACCTCCCCGGCAGCGACGATGGCAGTGGCCGAGGTGAGGTCCGCGATGTTGCCGAAGTTGTCCTTGGAATAGAACGCGGAGTTGGCTGCGCCGAAGTAGATGAACAGCGCAATATTCACGATGACGACGCTGAGCTCGCGGAGCCGCAGCAAGCTGGTGAGTATGGAGAACCGCTGCGACGGACTGGACCCGGCCGGAGGAGGAGACCCCGCTTCGGTCGATGCAGCCTCGGTGGACTCGGTGGTCATGACCTGGCTGACCTCCAACGGCAGGAGTGCGAGATCGGCGGCACGGCCAGTCGGGCGGATGGCGTTCCCGGCTGGGC
>JBKPNJ010000002.1:0-5719 GCA_046732575.1 Actinomycetota bacterium | reverse complement strand
CTCCTGGCCCTTGGCCTGCCCTTGCCTCGCTGGACCGCGGCGGCCCTCGACGGCGTGCTGATGATCATCGGCACGATCTACGTCGTCTGGGTTGCCTCAGACTTCCTTGGCCCGTTCATCGCGTTCTTGGTCACGCTCGGCGTGCCCATCGCTGCCTGGTGCGGTGTTTTCCTCGCGGATCTTGCTCTTCGCCGCAAGGACTACAGCGAGCCGGACCTGTTCGATGCTCGCGGCAGGTACGGCTCGGTCAACGTCGTCGCGGTCGGGCTGATGGTCATCGGCACCGGATTGGGCTGGGGCCTCGTGGTCGGCACCGACAAGCACTTCGACTGGGAGGGTTACCTACTCGATCCGCTGGGTCTCGGCGGAAAGTCCGGAAGCTGGGCGTACTCCAACATCGGCATCGCCGTCGCCCTTGCGGTCGGGCTTGTCGGCTACTTCATCCTTGGTCGCTCGCGGATCAGGGCCCAGGAAGCCGGGCAGCAGTCGTCGCGACTGGACGACACGATGCCGGCGAGATAGGCACCGTTTCGAAGTCCTATTCTCGGCGGCATGGCTGCGACCGTGTCCGAGACCTTCGATCCCTCAGCCTGGGAAAGGGTTCCAGGCTTCGAGAACCTCAGTGACATCACCTATCACCGCGCAGTGGGTCAGGGGACCGTTCGGATCGCGTTCGACCGACCGGAGGTGCGGAACGCCTTTCGCCCCCACACCGTCGATGAGCTGTACGCGGCACTGGAGCATGCGCGCCTGTCGTCGAGCGTCGGATGCGTACTGCTCACCGGCAACGGTCCGTCCCCTCGTGACGGGGGATGGGCGTTCTGCTCCGGTGGTGACCAGCGGATCAGGGGCAAGGCCGGGTATCAGTACGCCGAGGGGGAGACCGCGGACACCGTCGACGCTGCGCGGCTCGGCCGGCTGCACATCCTGGAGGTTCAGCGGCTGATCCGCTTCATGCCGAAGGTGGTCATCTGCGTCGTCACGGGATGGGCGGCGGGTGGGGGGCACAGCTTGCACGTCGTGTGCGATCTCACGCTTGCCAGCGCCGAGCAGGCGCGGTTCAAGCAGACCGATGCCGACGTCGCCTCGTTCGACGGGGGGTTCGGCTCGGCGTACCTCGCGCGACAGGTCGGCCAGAAGTTCGCCCGTGAGATCTTCTTCCTCGGTGAGGAGTACGACGCCGCCGCCGCATACCGGATGGGGATGGTCAACGCTGTTGTACCCCATGCGGAACTGGAGGCGACGGCCCTGGCCTGGGCGGCCAAGGTCAACGCCAAGTCCCCCACCGCCCAACGCATGCTGAAGTACGCGTTCAACCTGATCGACGACGGGCTGATTGGTCAGCAGCTCTTCGCGGGTGAGGCCACCCGGCTGGCCTACGGAACCGAGGAGGCGGCCGAGGGGCGGAACGCCTTCCTGGACAAGCGGACCCCGGACTGGTCGGAGTTTCCGTACTACTACTGAGACAAGGGGAAAAGCGCCCATCCTGGGCCGAGGGAAACGCCGCATGTGCCCGGCCAGCGCCTCGGCCAGCGGAGCGCCAAGTCAGAATGCCCCAGCCAACCACCAAGGCGACTATCGCACTATTACCAGAATCGGCCACATGACTATCTCCGGGATGCTTGAGACCCAACGCCGATGTTGGCGGTGGCGATAGATTGGCGCCGGCCGTTGCAATTCCGACTTCTGCCGTGAAGCCACGGGGCCGCGTCGCCTCGCTTTGGAGGCGTTCATCGCCGTTCGCCTGGGCCGTCCCGGTTAGCCGGCTCTTGGCCCGGGATGGCGTCGGTGGAAGGAGCGATCCATGAGGACTAGATCTCTTCGCCGCCGTCGTCGGCCTCCTCGACGGCGGCAGAAAGTCGATTCGCGGCCGATTCGCGGGCGGCATCTGTTTCCTGCCGGTCACGTTCCAGGGCCGCCGCCACCATTGCGGTGATTTCGTCGTCACCGGGGCGTTCGGTGTTGCTGGTATCAGGGTCGCTGAGGCGGTTCTCCGTGACCTGCTCGGATTCCCGAGCCGCGTCGTCTCGCCCCTTCATCTGCGCCATAGCGCCTCCCCGCGCCACCCCGCCTCGCCACGCTAGCCCTGCCCAACCGTTCGGCACCAGAGATGACGCCCGTGACCTTGGGACTCACGACGCCTACCGCCCGCATCGAAAGCTGCAGTGGGCGCGCACGCCCGGCCTGATGCGCCCGGCACTCGGCCGGGCAACCGCTGAACGAAGTTGAGCGGATTCGCCGCTACCAGGTTTAGGGCTAGGGCCACGGGGAACACGACGGCCACGGTCGTCCCGTGACACGACCGAGGCGGCCTAGGCCCCGGCGTTTGTTCCCCCGCAACGCCGGGGCCGTCCTCGCAGCAAGAGGCGCGACATGGTTCACGACAGCGCTCTCAAGGTTCGTCCCAATCAGCGGGCACGCGAGCGCGGAAGAACTCGGCCCTTGTCCCCGAATGGCATCGGTAGAAGGATCGAACCCACGAGGCTCACAACCCCTGAGGGACTTCCCCCGGTGTGGGCGTCCAGGGCCCCGCCTGATGCAACCCAGCACCGGACGGGGCCTCTGACGGACGGAGTTCCGCCGGGCTCGCCTCCAGTGCGTTTACCGCCAGGGCCACCGGGAACATGGCGGGGACGGTCGGTCCGTGTCAGGACCGGGCCGGCCGAGGCCCCGGCGTTTCGGTTCCCTCGTTAGCGCCGGGGCCGTCTCGTGTCCTGGGGCCTCGGTATCGGCGCCGTCAGCGAGAGTGGCGAAGGAAGTCGGAGCGCCTCTCGGGCGGAACAGCTTGAAAGCCGGCAGGCTGCGCGCGAGCGCCTCGGAGCGCCCAACGCCTATTCGTGCTCGACGACGTCGACAGAGATCTCCACCGCCGGGATCGCCCCCCTGTTCTCGAGCCAGTGGAGGGTGTTCCGGTCCTCGGGCCAGCCCACTCCGGGTCCGTAGTCCGTGGCGATTCCATCCCGATGGTCGGTGATCGTTCCCTGCAGCACGTAGACGGCGCCCGGTCGACCGCTGTGGTCGTGAACCGGGCCGAAGACTCCTCCCGGCTCGATGGTCACCATCCGCATCCGAAGCCGGCGCCCTTCCATGCCCTCGATCTCGGGGCCGAGGTCAACTGTGGCCAGCAGCTCCACCGCAACCCCCCTCGTCTCCGGTGCCACCTGTTCATCGCTCATCGGCTTCCTCTCCGGGTGGGCGATCAGACTCCTCGATCCGCCCCAAGAATCGAGCAGTACATGACGACCGTCGGGCCGGGCCCTGCTCCACCCGGCCCGTAGTTTCGCCGTCGTGCGGTCGTGGCCGGCCCTCACGGACAGCTGGACCGTGCGGCACGGTGGATTCCGTCGCTGCTGCAAAAAGGGCAAACCGGAGAAGTGGCCCGGTCCGCGAACCTATAATCACCAACCTAGGGGGAATGATGAAATGCATCGCGCTCACAGTGGCTGTGGGTGCTCTGATATTGAGCAGTTGTGCCGGCGGACCCAACAACACACCCACGTCGAGCGCACCTGCGAGCACCGCGTCTCCAGTCGTCGTGACGGCGCCCGGAAGCACTGCGTTCCTGCACCACGTGCGACGCAACGGAATACTCTCCGGCGATGATGCT
Source organism: Actinomycetota bacterium (assembly GCA_046732575.1). Lineage (GTDB taxonomy): Bacteria > Actinomycetota > Actinomycetes > Propionibacteriales > Nocardioidaceae > JBKPNJ01. The sequence goes on along the minus strand of JBKPNJ010000002.1, from coordinate 2,112 downwards.
GCCCTGATCGGACAGGGCCATGGCTTGTGCGACATCTCGCGGGGGGCGACCAGCCGCGCCCAGTATCTGAGGTGGGCCGCCAGCGTGACGGGCGGCGACTACGCCACCCAGACCGCCACGACGAAGCAATGGTTCGGTCTTGCTCTGAAGGACCTGTGCCCTCAACAGGCGAGCCGGTGGGGAAGTACGGCGATACCGGATCCCGGACCGCGTGGTCCGAGCCGGCTTGAGGTTCGGGCCTTCACCCGAGCCTATGGTCCGCATGCGAGGCCCAGCGACCTGAGGTTCCTGCGCGGCATCTGTCGCACCACTGGACGGAACTCCCTCGCCTATCTGCACCGCGGGGGCTCCCGGTCGCAGATCCGGGAAATAAAGGGCGCGATGAAGCTGTGTCCCCATTGGTCGCTGCGACGGCTCGCCCTCCGTTACATCGACGAGGCGAGGAGCCGATAGTTCTCGCCCGAGTGACTACGGGCCGACGTGGACCCACTTCGCGGTCGAAGGCACACCAGTGCTGGTCAGCACGAACAGCATGTAGTAGCCGGGCGGAGCGACCCGTGAGGTCGGCCCCGTGGCGGTGAATCCGGTGCCCGCCGGGGTGACGGCCAGCTCGACATGCCGCGCATTCATCTCATCGGCGTGTGTGGTCGCGCCGGGTGCCATGAGGACGGCACGTGTCACTGCCGGTCCGGAGGCGCTGATCGAGAAGCCGGTGCCGTAGTTGACTTGTGTCGGTGCAGAGTCGATCACTGGGCGGGGGCCCTTGAACAGATATGGCGGAGAGTAGAAGTCGATCTGCTGCCGACCCCCGCCGGAGCCTGTATCCCCCGCCGACATGATGCGCCCGTCGGGGAGCAGCAGGGCGGTGGAGTGGTATGCCCGGCGAACCGACTGGACAGCCAGGTTCGTCCAGGTGCCCGTGGCCGGGTCGTACGACATCGTCTGGGTCTGGCCGGTGTCGTACAGGCGAGAGCTGTTCCCGCCGATGGCGATGGCGGATCCATCCGGTACCTGCACGAGGTTGACGTGCGCACGTGCAGTGGGCATCGGGGCACCGAAGGACCAGCCCGCGGCGGGGTTGCTGTAGTCGTACTTCTCGGTGGAAGCCACGGCGGCGCCCTTACTGAGTCCACCGACCATCAGCACCTGAGAGGACCCGGCTGGTCCAGCGGGGAGCATCAGGCCGGCGGAGCCGGCCCCGTCACCGCCAGGCAGTGACTTCAGCGTCGTCCAGGACCATGTTGCCGGGTCGAGCTGATAGGACTTGAGCCCCTCGACTTGCAGCATCTTCCCGTCCGGCATGGCCCACTGCCGCGGGTAATAACCCGTCACGTGGTTGGGACCGACGACCTGCAGGGTTCCGACTGCGACTCCTGCCGGAGGCGGCGTGTACAGCTCGACGGTGGGATTGGGAGTGGTTCCGTCCAGCTCGTTGCCGGCCGTGATGACGATGCGCCCGTCGGCGAGCTTGGTGGAGGTCGGGTAGTAGCGACCCAGTGGCGTGTTCGGCTGCCGAGTCCATTGCTCGGAGACCGGGTCGAACAGCCAGAGATCCACGATTCCCTTCGGAACCGGATTGGCTCCACCGGAGGAGAGCACCCTGCCATCGCTGAGCTGTGTCACCGCTCCGCAGAACACTGCGGCCGGCGCCGGCACTTCATGCCCCGTCTTCGTCACCGGGTCGTACAGGTACGCCGCCGTGTTCTTGTCGGTGGACTTGTACTTGCCGCCGAACAGCAGCACCTTTCCGGTGTGCAGCAGCACTGCACTGATCCCGACGGTCTTCGTGCCGGGATTCGTCGCCGCACTCCAGCTCCCGATGACGCCGGGGTCTGTGGTGCCGAGCGCTGCCGTGGCCTGCTCGTAAGCAACATGGAACGCGCGGGTAGCCGCGGCCTTCAGCGCCGGCGTCTCGGACTTGGCTTCCTTGCGGCCCCGCAGATGCTCGCAGGCATGCGCCACGCCGAGCACGGCGGCGTCCTCGGAGTACAGAGCGTCGGGTATCAAGCCGCCACAAACGTGAGCTGCGGCAGCCGAGGCACGGATCGGAAGCGCCGAAGAGGCTGACAAGGCGGGTGACTCGGCCGCGAGGAATGCCGAGCCAAGCAGCGT
>JBKPNJ010000001.1:0-8259 GCA_046732575.1 Actinomycetota bacterium | reverse complement strand
CCCATCGCCCGCAACCGGCTGGCATCCCGGGCCGGGATGATGCCGCCGACGACTACTGGCACATCGCCGAGGGCGTGCCAGCGCAGCCCGCGCAGCACTTCGGGCACCAGCACCATGTGCGAGCCGGACAGGATCGACAGGCCGACACAGTGCACGTCCTCAGCGACCGCCGCGGCGACGATCTGTGCCGGCGTCAGCCGGATGCCCTGATAGACCACCTCGAAGCCGGCATCGCGGGCACTGACGGCGATCTGCTCGGCGCCGTTCGAGTGGCCGTCGAGACCGGGCTTGCCGACCAGCAACCGCAGCCGTCCGCCGAGCTGCTCACCCGTGCGGCGAACGTCCAACCGCAGTGCGGCCGACACCGAACCGGCACCGGACACGCCGAGTGCCCCGGCAACACCGGTGGGTGCACGGAACTCGCCGAAGACCTGGCGGAGCGCGGTGGTCCACTCCCCTGTCGTGGCACCCGCCTTGGCCGCGGCGAGCGTCGCCTCCATCAGATTCTGGGCCGACGCTGCCACGGTTCGGAGCTGCTCGAGGGCGCGACCGACTGCCGCGTCGTCGCGCGCGTCACGCCACGCATGCAGTGAGGCGACCGCGGCTTCCTCGGCCTCGGCATCCGGTGCCTGGACGGAGGCGTCGAGATCTCTGGTCAACGGCGATTCCTCGGTCCCGAGGAACGCGTTGACGCCGACGACCACGTCGTCGCCGGCGTCGATGCGCGCCAGTCGCCGGGCATGGGAGCCCACGAGCGCCTGTTTCATGTAGCCGGACTCGACAGCCGCGATCGCCCCTCCCATCGAGAGGACGTGATCGACCTCGGCCTGCGCGCCCGAGATCAGCTCCGCCACCTTCGCCTCCACCACCACGGAGCCTTCGAACAGGTCGGCGTACTCCAGCAGATCGGATTCGAAGGCGAGCACCTGCTGCAGCCGCAGCGACCATTGCTGATCCCACGGCCGGGGAAGACCCAGGGCCTCGTTCCAGGCTGGTAGCTGGACCGCTCTGGCCCGGGCCTGCCGTGACAGGGTGACGCCGAGCATCTCCAGCACTATCCGCTGCACGTTGTTCTCCGGCTGCGCCGCGGTCAGCCCGAGCGAGTTGACCTGCACGCCGAACCGGAACCGGCGCAGCTTGGGGTCCTCGACCCCGTAGCGCTCGAGCGCGATCCGGTCCCACATCGCACCGAAAGCCCGTACCTTGCACATCTCCTCGACGAACCGGACGCCGGCGTTGACGAAGAACGAGATCCGGCCGACCACGGCCGGGAAGTCCTCCGGTGCGACCTGTCCCGACTCACGGACCGCATCGAGTACCGCCATCGCTGTGCTCAGCGCATACGACAGCTCCTGGACGGGGGTGGCGCCGGCCTCCTGCAGGTGGTAGCTGCAGATGTTGATCGGGTTCCACTTCGGCATCCGGTTCACCGTGTAGGCGATCAGGTCGGTGGTCAGCCGCAGCGAGTGCCCGGGCGGGAACACGTAGGTGCCGCGCGACAGGTACTCCTTGATGATGTCGTTCTGCGTGGTGCCCTGGAGGAGAGCCGGGTCGACGCCCTGTTCCTCGGCCACCACCTGGTAGAGCGCAAGCAGCCACATCGCCGTTGCGTTGATCGTCATGGACGTGTTCATGTCGCCCAGAGCGATGCCCTCGAAGAGCTCGCGCATCTGGCCAAGGTGGGAGATGGGCACCCCCACCTTGCCCACCTCGCCGCGGGCCAGCTCGGAGTCTGCGTCGTAACCGGTCTGGGTCGGAAGGTCGAAGGCGATCGAGAGTCCCGTCTGGCCCTTCTCCATGTTCCGCCGGTAGAGCGCATTGGACTCCGCCGCCGAGGAGTGCCCGGCGTAGGTCCGCATCACCCATGGTTCCTCGCGCAAACGAGCCCTCCGTACGCTCCGGGCATTCACTGCTCGCGGCTGTCTGTCGAAGCGTACGGCCAGCGGGTCGCCGTCGGAGCGGTTGTGAGCTCTTACCCCGGTTGGTCGCGCCGGCGTGTCCCCGGCGTCAGAGCGAGATCGGACGTCGTTCCACGTGCAGAACCCGGGTCAGACGGGTCACCGACAGGATCCGTCGAAGTGACGGGCTGCACCCCCGCAGCACCAGGTGGCGTCCCTCGGCCTCGATGCGTCGATGCGCAGCGGCGAGCACGCCCAGGCCGGCGGCGTCGATGAGCTCGACCTGGGTCACGTCGACGATGAGGTTGCCGGCCGAGGCCTGCGTCGCGGTATGCAGTGCGTCACGCACCACGGCGACGCTGCGGACATCGAGAGCACCGCTGAGAAAGACGGTGCCTCCGAGAGTGTTGACGACCATGTGGCCTCCCCGAGCCGGCGGGGGTTCTACCCGCACATTGACAACGACGCGGCGCACGCTCCGTCGGTTGCCAGCCGGGCGAACAATTCGGGACGAATTTCGGCGCGCGAGCAACGCCACCACGGTACGCAGCCCAGCCGGTGCGTCACGCTACTGTGCGTACGTGCGGCGTGTCGTCTGAATATCGTCGCCGACGGCCGACGACTGGATCGCGGCTACTGCGCACCCGATGAGGGCTTGTCCGTCGTGTAGTCGAAGAACCCACGCCCGCTCTTTCGCCCTAGATCACCCGCGTCGACCATCCTGGCCAGGGACTCCGGCGGGTAGAACTTGGGGTCGGCGGACTCCCGGTAGATATTGAGCGCGGCGTGCAGCAGGATGTCGGTGCCGGTGAGGTCGGTGGTGGCGAGCGGCCCCATCGGGTGCCCGAACCCGAGCCGGCAGGCTGCGTCGATGTCCTCGGCGCTGGCGACTCCCGACTCGTGCAGCGCGATCGCCTCCATCACCAGAGCCGTCACCAGCCTGGTGGTCACGAAGCCCGCCACGTCCCGGTTGACCAGAACACAGGTCTTGCCGACCGCCTCGGCGAACTCGCGGGCGCGGGTGAGGGTGAGCTCGGAGGTCCGGTGGCCACGAACCAGCTCGCACAACTGCATCATCGGCACGGGTGCGAAGAAGTGCGTCCCTACGACCGAGTCCGGCCGGCTGGTCGCCGCGGCGATCTTGGTGATGGGGATGGCTGAGGTGTTCGACGCCAGGACCGTGTCGGCGTCGCACAGTCGGTCCAGGGCGGCGAAGACCTCACGCTTGACCTCGAGCCGCTCAAAGACGGCCTCGATCACGATGTCCGCATCGGCAACGGCGTCCAGATCGGTGGTGGTGCTGACCCGCCCGAGCGCCGCGTCGCGCTCGTCGCCTGAGATCGTCGTCCTCTCCACGAACCTGGCCAGCGACTTCTCGATCGCGGCCCGTCCGCGGTCGAGCGCCGACGCGGCGACATCGCGCAGGACGACGTCGAAACCGTGTACCGCGGCGACCTGAGCGATGCCCGAGCCCATCAGACCTGCACCGACCACCGCGACCTTGCCTGTCATGGGAGACCATCCCTTCCTCGGCGACCCAGGGTCACACCGGTCATGGCACCGGCGACTGCGGTCTGCATCGGTTTGCGCACTGGGGCATCGTAGGGTCTAGCCCACGAGGTGAACGACGAGGAGGCGCCCGATATGAACGCAGCAGCAGCAGACGAGGCCCGAGTGGTGGAGGGGGTTCCCAAGCAGCTCCTCGTCGGTGGGAAGTGGCGCGACGCGGAGGGCGGCAAGACGCTGCCGGTGGAGGACCCGTCCAACGGCAAGACGATCGCCGAGGTCTCCGACGCCTCCCCGGCCGACGGCAGGGCGGCGCTGCAGGCCGCCGTGGCCGCTCAGGAGGGCTGGGCCGCTACTCCGCCGCGCGACCGGGGCGAGATCCTGCGTCGGGCCTTCGAGCTCATCACAGAGCGGAGCGATGACCTCGCGATGCTGATGACGCTCGAGATGGGCAAGCCGCTGGCCGAGTCCAGGGCGGAGATCGCCTACGGTGCGGAGTTCTTCCGCTGGTTCTCCGAGGAGGCGGTTCGCATCGCCGGCCGCTACTCGGTTGCTCCGAACGGGGCCACCCGGCTGCTCACGATGAAGCAGCCGGTCGGGCCGTGCCTGATGATCACGCCGTGGAACTTCCCGCTGGCGATGGGGACCCGCAAGATCGGGCCGGCCGTCGCCGCGGGATGCACGATGGTGCTCAAACCCGCGGCACTCACCCCACTGACCATGCTGGCGCTGGCCGGCATCCTGAACGAGTCCGGGCTTCCGGACGGCGTGCTGAACATCGTGACCACCCACTCCACCGGCCAGGTGATGGAGCCGCTGATCCGCGACCCGCAGCTGCGCAAGCTCACGTTCACCGGCTCGACAGAGGTTGGGCGCAAGCTTGTCGAGCAGTCGGCCCAGAGCCTGCTCCGGCTGTCGATGGAGCTCGGCGGCAACGCACCGTTCCTGGTCTTCGCCGATGCGGATCTCGACGCGGCCGTCGACGGCGCAATGCTCGCGAAGATGCGCAACGTCGGCGAGGCGTGCACGGCGGCGAACCGCTTCATCGTCCACGAGTCGGTCGCACAGTCGTTCTCGACCAGGCTCGCCGAGCGGATGGGTGCGCTGCGGGTGGGACGCGGGACCGAGGAGGGTGTGGAGGTGGGACCGCTGGTGGAGGCAGCCCAGCGCGACAAGGTGGGTGAGCTGGTGGATGACGCTGTCAAGGCCGGCGCGGAGGTGCTGGTCGGCGCACATGCACCGGACGGACCCGGCTACTTCTACCAGCCGACTGTTCTCTCGGAGGTGCCGCAGGACGCACGGATGTTCCGGGAGGAGATCTTCGGTCCCGTCGCTCCGGTCTTCACCTTCGCCGACGACGAGCAGGGGTTGGCGATGGCCAACGACACCGAGTTCGGCCTGGTGGCGTACGCCTACACCCAGGACTTCTCGCGCGCGGTCTCGATCGCCGAGCGGTTGCAGACCGGCATGGTCGGGCTCAACCAGGGAGTGGTGTCCAACCCGGCTGCACCATTCGGGGGCGTCAAGGCCAGCGGCTTCGGACGCGAGGGTGGCGCGGAGGGAATCGACGAGTACCTCGAGGTGAAGTACGTCGGCATCAAGCTGTGAGGCGTATCTCCGTCCGGGCCGGACTGCACGCCGTAGGGTGAGGTGATGGTCAACCTCACCCGTATCTACACCCGTACCGGCGACGCGGGGACCACCCGGCTCGGCGACATGAGCGAGGTGTCCAAGACCGATGAGCGGCTTGCCGCCTACGCCGACGTCGACGAGTGCAACTCCCAGATCGGCTACGCGGTTGCGCTCGGACGGCTCGACCATGACGTCGTGACGTTGCTCTCGCAGGTACAGAACGACCTCTTCGACGTCGGCGCGGACCTCTCCTGTCCGATCGTCGCCGATCCGAAGTTCCCTCCCCTGCGCGTCGAGCCCGACTACGTGGAGCGACTGGAGGCGTGGTGTGACCACTACAACGAGGATCTGCAGTCGCTCCGCTCGTTCATCCTCCCCGGGGGCACCGTCGGCGCGGCGCTGCTCCACGTGGCGCGTACGGTTGCCCGACGCGCGGAGCGGTCAGGATGGGCGGCCTACGCACAGCACGGCGAGTCGATGAACATCGTGGCGATCAGGTACCTCAACCGGCTCAGCGACCTGCTCTTCGTCCTTGCCCGGCACGCGAACCGGCACGTCGGCGACGTGCTGTGGAGACCGGGCGGGGACCACCAGCGCTGATGCCTCCACGCCCCTCAACCCAGTAGCGCGGTTCTTCCCGGTGGCCCGGCCTCCAGCCACGAGAGCAGCCCCGTCAGGCTGTCCTCGCTCATCGCCAGCTCGACGGCTCCCGCGGGCGTACGGCACTGGATCACGACATGACCCGCGTACAGCGCGAAGGCCTCACTACCGGCCGGGGTGCGCCGCCCGATGACCTCGAGGTCCACCCGGGAGAAGCTCTGCTTCGGCCGCGGAGACAGCGAGAACACCCGGAACCACTCGAGCTCCCCGCCTGTGTAGCGGCCCAGCCCCAGCACCCAGCCGCGCCCGGCCTTGGTGGGCCGGACGCGGATGCTGGCTTCGAACGTGCCCCCGGAGCGGCTCAGCCATCGACGGCGGACGATCAGGGCAGCGACCGCCAGCAGGAGCACCGCGAGCACGGTTCCGAGAGCGTCGAGCAACGTCTCCCAGACCGGCATGCATCCTCCCTGCAGCAGTGGATGCCGAGGCTACGTGGCCTTCTCGACGGCACGGATTCGGGCCTGCGCCTCCCGGGCGGCGACCTGTTGGCTCTCGTCGGACGGGTCCGCCCCCTCGGCCTGATCGAGCTCGCGGCGGGCCCGGTCCACATCGATGTCCCCGGACATCTCGGCATGCTCGACGAGTATCGACACCCTGTTGTTCGCCACCGAGAGGAACCCCGAGCCGACCGCCGCCACCAGGTACTCGTCGGCGTCGGTGCGGATCTCCACGGTACCCTCGACCAGCACGGACAGGATCGGCGCGTGGTTGGGCATGATGCCGATGTCGCCGTCGGCCGTACGGGTGATGACGATCGTGGCCTCCCCGGACCAGACCACCCGCTCGGCCGCCACCAGCTCCACGTGGATCGGGTCGGCCATCAGAGGGTCTTCTTGATCTCTGCCCACTTGCGGTCGACGTCATCGAGCCCGCCACACATGAAGAACGCCTGCTCGGCAACGTCGTCATAGTCGCCGTCCGCTATCTTGGTGAACCCCTCGATGGTGTCCTCGAGCGGCACGGTCGACCCCTCCAGGCCGGTGAACTGCCGAGCCACGTAGGTGTTCTGCGACAGGAACCGCTGGATCCGGCGGGCGCGGTTGACGACGATCTTGTCCTCCTCGGACAGCTCGTCGACACCGAGGATCGCGATGATGTCCTGCAGCTCCTTGTTGCGCTGAAGGATCTGCTTGATCCGGGTGGCCGTCGCGTAGTGCTCCTGCGAGATGAAGCGGGGGTCGAGGATCCGCGATGTCGAGGTGAGTGGGTCCACGGCTGGATAGATCCCGAGAGAGGCGATGTCACGCGACAGCTCGGTGGTGGCGTCGAGATGCGCGAACGTGGTGGCCGGCGCCGGGTCGGTGTAGTCGTCGGCCGGGACATAGATCGCCTGCATCGACGTGATCGAGTGGCCACGGGTCGAGGTGATCCGCTCCTGGAGCACCCCCATCTCGTCGGCCAGTGTCGGCTGGTAGCCCACCGCCGAGGGCATCCGGCCGAGCAGCGTCGAAACCTCCGAGCCGGCCTGGGTGAATCGGAAGATGTTGTCGATGAACAACAGCACGTCCTGACGCTGGACGTCGCGGAAGTACTCCGCCATGGTCAGGGCGGACAGGGCCACCCGAAGCCGCGCGCCCGGCGGCTCATCCATCTGGCCGAAGACCAGCGCGGTCTGGCCGATGACGCCCGTCTCCGTCATCTCCGCGATCAGGTCGTTGCCCTCGCGGGTACGCTCACCGACGCCCGCGAACACCGACACACCCTCGTGGTCTCGGGCGACACGCGCGATCATCTCCTGGATCAGCACGGTCTTGCCCACACCGGCACCGCCGAACAGTCCGATCTTGCCGCCGAGGACGTACGGCGTCAGCAGGTCGATCACCTTGATGCCGGTCTGGAACATCTCGGTCTTCGACTCCAGAGCGTCGAACGCGGGGGCCCTGCGGTGGATCGGCCAGCGCTCCTCGATCTCCAGCCGCTCCCCCTCCTCGAGGTTGAGGCACTCGCCGATCGTGTTGAACACATGCCCCTTCGTCACGTCACCGACAGGGACCGAGATCTGCCCTCCGGTGTCGGTGACGTGCGCTCCACGTACCAGCCCGTCGGTCGGCTGCATCGAGATCGTCCGCACGATCCCGTCGCCGATGTGCTGCTCGACCTCGAGGGTGAGGGTCCGGGTCTGGTCGCCGAGCTCGACGTCGACGGTGAGCGCCTGGTACATCTCCGGCATCGCATCGACCGGGAACTCGACGTCGATCACCGGCCCGATCACCCGCGCGACCCGGCCGACGGCAGTCTCCTCGCGCCCCTGCGCCTCGGTTTCGGTACTCGTGGTGGCAGTCATCTCTCACTCACTCCCGGGTTGCGTCGGCCAAGGCGTTTGCCCCGCCCACGATCTCGCTGATCTCTTGGGTGATGCCGGCCTGGCGGGCCTGGTTGGCGATCTGTGTGTACTTCTTGATGAGCTCGTCGGCGTTGTCGGTCGCGGACTTCATCGCGCGCTGCCTCGACGCGAGCTCGGAGGCGCATGCCTGGAGCATGCAGAAGAAGATCCTGCTCTGGACGTACCGCGGCAGCAGCGCGTCGAGGACCTCCTCAGCGGACGGCTCGAACTCGTACAACG